>SEBM01000455.1 GCA_004296145.1 Flavobacterium sp. | reverse complement strand
AGCTGCGACAGTGAACATTTTGTTCATCTGTAGGGACTTATTCATCTGTGATTTATATGTTATTTTAAAAAATTCCTGCATTTTGTATAATTTAAAAAGCCTCCTAAAATTAATTGGGAGGCTTTGCATATAATTATTGTTTTCTTACAATTTTTAAGCAATAGACTTCCCAACGGTTATTACCGTAATGGCGCAAAACATTTTTGAGACTTTCCAGTTCATTGATTAGCTTTTGGGTTTAACAAATATGCAATTTTATTTTTAAATACACAAATGAATATCAATAAATTAATACGAAAATCCGACAAAAAATGACTTTTTATCGATATAAAACATCTTACAAAACTTTTGTTCAATAAAAACAAAGTAAAAACTTACAAATATCATGATTGCATCCGAAAAAATACTTCCACAAATCAGATTATCAAAGAACATTATTAAAACTCATATGATTTTAAATCCAGACAGCTTCTTTATTTTTGATTTTTTCGGCTACTTTTAAAATATCCGTTATAATTCCGCGTGAAATTGCCTGCTTACATGCCGAAGCGCTTTTAATTACAATCGGAACATCGGCATAAGACTGGGTGTAAATTTCAAAAACCGTATCCGAGCCTTTCGATTGTCCGATTGCCGATGTAACAGGTTCTGAAACCAATTTTACTTCTAATGTATTTTTCAAAACATCAAATTCACCAACATATCTCAGTACATGATTATCGGCCTGGGTTATTTTTGCAATTTTAAAATACCGGTCAATCGCTTCTTTATTAAGAGTACCGTTTTTCTCAAGATGTTCTTCTTTTATAAGTGAATTGATTTTTATGTCGTCAAGCTCAAAATCCTTTCCTATTTCTCTTGTCAGAATCAGCAGTTTTTTTGCCGTATCGTTTCCGGATAAATCTTCTTTAAAGGTAGATCGCATGAATCCCAAAAGGCTGGCATCTTTTAAAACAGAAGAAAAAGTCGTTTCTTCAGAAGAAAATCGGTTGAAAACGTAACTCAGATTATCTGAAAATACGCCACGGATTTTAGTGATTTTTTCTCCCGAATAATACAAATCCCTCAAAGGCTGTAAAACCGGAACTCCTGTATCTACTGATGTTTCATACAAAAACTCTTTATCGTACTTTTTAAGGTTCTCTCTTATTTCCTTATAAAGTTCGATTGGCAATGTATTGGCTTTTTTATTTACCGCTACAATATTAAATCCGTTTTGAATTAATGTATTATAATGACTGATCAGTTCGTCGCTTGCTGTTGCGTCTACCGCAATTAAATTCTCGAATTCATTTTCTTTCGCAAATTCAACAATATCCTGTACTTTAAATGGCACGGCCAATTGTACAAAATTGGTTTCCCACGCATATCCGACTCCTTCTTTCTCGAAAAAAGCTACTGTAGAATTGGTGATAATCGGAAAATGAAAATCGATGTTTCTGTTCTCAAGAAAAAACTCCTGGCTCTCGATAATCTGATTGATTAAAGTGCTTCCGATATTGCCGATTCCGAAAAGGATAATATTTATTTTAAGCTTTGACATAATTCTAACATTTTATTTTTTTGAACCATATAAGTAATATAAGTTCATTTAATATTTTTATTTACTGTGTTAGACGCACTGCTGTGCGTCTCTACTAAAATGAACTTATATTACTTATATGGTTTATTTTTTTTTATAATGTTGTCTTTTATAAAAAATCACCTCTAGCACAACTCACTCTGCTAAAGGCAATTTTTCAAACAAAAAACAAAAAAACCTAATTTTTATTGATACTGTATTGCGACTGCGTAACGCTTGCAAAAACCGTTTGCAGGTCGGCAATCAGATCTTCAATATCTTCTATACCAACAGAAAGACGAACTAAATCTTTAGAAACTCCGGTTTCTAATTGTTCATTATCTGTCAATTGCTGATGAGTTGTACTTGCCGGATGAATAATCAATGATTTTGTATCACCGATATTTGCCAGGAGCGAGAATAGTTTGGTTTCGTCAACCACTTTTTTGGCCGCTTCAAAACCTCCTTTTAATCCGAAAGTGATAATGCCGCTTTGTCCTTCCGGAAGGTATTCTTTGGCCAAATCAAAATATTTATTTGATTTTAAACCCGGATAATTTACCCACACAACTTCATCCTGCTGCTCTAACCATTCGGCCAAAGCCAAAGCATTTTCGCTGTGTTTTTTAATTCGGATTGGTAATGTTTCTAATCCCTGAATAATCTGAAAAGCATTAAACGGGCTCAAAGCGGAACCAAAATCACGTAAACCTTCTATCCTTGCTTTTGCTATAAAAGCGGCGTTTCCTAAAGCTTCATGATACACTAAACCGTGATATCCGGCAGATGGTTCTGTAAATTCAGGAAATTTTCCGTTTGACCAGTCAAAAGTTCCGGCATCGATTATGGCGCCTCCTAATGAAGTTCCGTTTCCTGAAATATATTTGGTTAGAGAATGAATAACAATGTTTGCTCCATATTCAATTGGTTTTAATAAATAAGGAGTTGCAACCGTGTTGTCTACAATAAATGGCACTTTAAAAGCTTTGGCTTCCGCCGAAATAGCTTTTAAATCCAAAACATCCAATTTTGGATTTCCCAAAGATTCTACGAAGAAAGCTCTGGTATTTTCTTTTGCCGCTTTTGTGAAGTTTTTTGCATCTGAAGGATCTACAAATGTTGTCGTGATTCCCAATCTTGGCAAAGTAACTTTTAGCAAATTATATGTTCCGCCATACAAACTATTTGATGCTACGATATGATCGCCGGCTTTTAGCAAAGTCAATAATGTTGTCGAAATTGCAGATGCCCCGGATGCCGTAACAACTGCTGCAATTCCGCCCTCAAGCGCCGCTAACCGCTGCTCTAAAACGTCGTTTGTCGGATTATTTAATCTGGTGTAAATAAATCCGGCTTCGGCAAGGCCAAATAAATTCGCTGCATGATCAGAATTATTAAAAACATAGGATGATGTCTGGTAAATAGGCACTGCTCTTGTTCCTGAATTTTTAGTAACGTCGTGTCCTGCGTGTAGTGCGTTTGTTGCAAATTTTTGTGTACTCATGATTTCTTATTTTTTTATATTGTTAATAGTATATTGTTATCGAAATTGGTTTGTTTTTTAATTGTATAAATCCTCTTCTTCAAGATCATATAGATGAAACAGCAATGATTTCTGATCTTTTATATAATGTTCCGGATTTAATTCTATAGTGTCTATTGTTTGTTCTTCTGACTGATTGTTATTTTTTTGAGAATCTGTTCTCAACAAATACTCTACTGCGATTGAATTTAGTGTTCTCATAATTTTAAATTTTAAAAATGCCTGAATAAAAAAACCCTTTTGGCTGGCTTACCAAAAGGGTTTATAGTTTTAACTATAACAAAGATTTATCTTTCACTTTTGGCAACAGCAGGTTGGCGCACATTTACGCATCATACAACACATCATCATTTTGTCTGCTCTTGTTTTCATTTTATAAAATTTATTAATTTAAAAACTCTTGTATTTTTTTTTAG
>SEBM01000454.1 GCA_004296145.1 Flavobacterium sp. | reverse complement strand
CAATTTAGTTAATTACAAGCAAAAGTAACACCAAAATTTTTAAATACAAAATCAAATGTTAAAAAAAACCTACAAAAATTAAATAAAATGGGAATTATATAACTTTTAACATTTTACCAACTGACACAAAAGCACTTACCGCTTTATCTAAATGCTCTTTTGTATGCGCCGCAGATAATTGTACGCGAATTCTTGCTTTATCTTTTGGCACTACAGGAAAAAAGAATCCGATGACATAAATACCTTCTTTCAAAAGTTCATTTGCCATTGTCTGAGATAATTTTGCATCGTATAACATTACTGGTACAATTGCCGAATCACCATCAATAATATCAAATCCTGCTTTTTTCATTCCTTCCTTAAAGTAATTAGTATTCCACTCTAATTTATCTCTCAAAGAAGTATCTTTTTCTAATAATTCAAAAACTTTGATTGAAGCCCCAACAATAGCGGGAGCAAGCGAATTTGAGAACAAATAGGGTCTTGATCGCTGACGCAGTAATTCTATAATTTCCTTTTTAGCCGTTGTATAACCTCCCATAGCTCCGCCTAATGCTTTACCAAGTGTTCCAGTTATAATGTCAACTCTGCCCATTACTCCTTTTGCTTCAAGCGTACCTTTTCCGGTTGCACCAATAAATCCTGCAGCATGACATTCGTCAACCATAACCATGGCATCATATTTATCTGCCAAATCACAGATTTTATCCAAAGGCGCCACTAAACCATCCATAGAAAACACACCGTCTGTAACAATTAATTTAAAACGGGTTCCGGCCTCAGTCGCCTTGATTAATTGCTGTTCTAAATCTTCCATATTGCTATTTTCATAACGATAACGGGCCGCTTTACACAAACGAACTCCGTCTATAATAGAAGCATGATTTAAACTGTCTGAAATAATCGCATCATTTTCTCCCAACAAAGGCTCAAAAACACCTCCGTTAGCATCAAATGCAGCAGCATATAAAATGGTGTCCTCAGTACCATAAAAATCTGCAATCTTTTTTTCTAATGTTTTATGAATATCTTGTGTTCCGCATATAAATCGAACTGATGACATTCCGAAACCATGAGTATCCATAGCGTCTTTTGCAGCCTGAACAACTTCCGGATGCGATGAAAGTCCTAAATAATTGTTGGCGCAAAAATTTAAAACCGTTTCACCAGTTGAAATCGTAATTTCTGCACCTTGTGGAGAAGTAATAATACGTTCTTTTTTAAAAATTCCGTTTTCTTCAATAGTTTGCAACTCACTTTGCAAATGCTCTTTAATTTTACCGTACATTTTTATTTATTTAATATGTTAAAAATTAACAACTTGAAGCCGTTCACCTCTTTAACATCTGATTAATTTTATCACAAATTTACCACATCAACTTCCGAACCTATATACACTAAAGCTCTTTTTAACACTTTATACCCTAAATCTTCAATTGCATCCTGATATTCTTGAATTTGTCGCGTGTATTTCGCATTACTGGCTCCGGTTTTATAATCCAGAAGATATGCTTCTTTATTTTCAGTCAGGACAATTCTGTCGGGCTTTAAAATTTTACCTTCTTTTTGTACAATAGTCTGTTCATTGAGAATTTTATTATGTCCATCAAAACAAACAATTAACTCCGGATGATTGACAATTTCGCGAAGCGTCAACAAAACTTTTTCTGTCTGATCAAAAGTGATCAAACCATTTTCTATTGCTTTTGTAACAGCCAGATCGATATCCGATTTATCTTTGACAAAGGCAAGGATTTCGTGAATTACATTTCCGTATGAAATTGCTTCTTGTTGATGCGTACCCCACATCAGGGCCTCACGTTGGGCAATTTTTATATTTTTTGGATTTAAAACTTCGGAAACTATCGGAATTGCTTTTACCAAATCTATCGACTTATGTGATGGAGAAAGTTTGGTTTTATTTCCAAAATCATATTCTAATTTTTCCGGATCATAAACTCCTTTATTCATCAAATATTTAATAAAAAACGAAGCCATATTATTTGGAAATTCTCCATCTTTTCTTTCTTTTAAAGATTGGGAAATAACATAAAGCTGTTCTTCTGCACGGGTCAGAGCAACATACAATACATTGATATTATCTAATAATTCTTCCTGCTTTTTTAAATTAAAAACAGTCGAAGCATTTTCGCCAAAACCTTCAACAGCACTACTGTTATCAATTAAAGCTTTTGGTACGCCCAAATCGTCTTCTGTATCCAGCCAAAGTTTATCTTTTGGCTTTCTGTTATAATCTTCTTCTGCAAAAGGTATTATGACAACCGGAAATTCCAATCCTTTTGACTTATGTATGGTCATAATCCTGACAGCATTATTCCCTTCCGGGGAAGGAATACTAAACTTCTCAGCATTTTTATCCCAATAACTCAAAAAATCAGCAACTCCTGCCTGATTTCTAATATCTCTTTCGAGAACAATATCCAGGAAATATTGTACATAAGCATTTCCTTCTGAAGGAAGCACAAATTTTGAAATGATAATTTCTACCGCTTCATACAAAGACTTTTTCCTGACATTATCAAAAGAAAGCGAAACATCAAATGCTAAAAGCCAGTTTTCAAAATCTTTTTCAAATTTTTGAGCCATCCCAAGCGCAATAAAATCATGAATTGGCATTTCTAATTCTTTAGTCACAGCCAAAAAGTGGAGAAAATTTGCCTTGGATTCTAAATCTGAACTATTATTCAAATATTTTAATAAGTGAATAATCAGTCGTACTTCTGTAGCATTTTGAATCATCAGGGTTTCTGAAGATAAAAGCGGAATATTTTGTTCCGTCAGATAATTCGCGATTGCGATTCCCTGATCTCTTTTTCGGGTCAGAACAACAATGTCTTTGTATTCAAAACCTTCACGAACCACATTCATTATGGTTTTTAAGGTTGCTAATACATATAAATCTGATTTTTCAACCACTTCGTCTTCATCTGCAAAATCATTTTTTTCTATTACAGGAAGAAAAGAAATATTGACATAACCACCTTTTTTAGAATTTGTATTCTGAAAACTGTGATTTTCATACAAATCTTTATAATCTGCATTCGTAAATTCAGTTGAAATCAGACCAAAAAAAGCGTTATTAAAATCAATTACTTCACTATAGCTTCTGTAATTGGTATTTAAATGTTCAAGCTTTTTATCTTTATTTGAAAACGGATTTTCATCTTTACTTAATTCAATAAATTGCTCAGCCTTTCCTCCTCTCCAGCGGTAAATTGACTGTTTTGGATCTCCAACAATCATCAGCGTTCCTTTATTTCCAAAATCATCCTGTCCGGCAAGCGCATTATCTATAAGTGGAATTAAATTTTGCCATTGCATTTCTGATGTATCCTGAAATTCATCAATAAAAAAATGACGATAGCGTTCGCCCAAACGTTCATAAATAAAAGGCGCGGGCTGATTCTGAATTTCACGATGAATAATAGCATTGAATTCTGAAATCGACAGAATATTTTGTTCTGACTGAATCTTTGCCAATTCATTACTAACTGTATTCAGCAA
>SEBM01000453.1 GCA_004296145.1 Flavobacterium sp. | reverse complement strand
CAAAAAGAGTATTAGTTGTTTACACCTTTTTCTAACCACGAAAAAGCTTCAAAATAAAAATGCTTCAAACAATAAATAAAAAACAAGATGAAAAAAGGAATCCACCCAGAAAATTACAGATTAGTTGCATTTAAAGACATGTCTAATGACGAAGTTTTTATCACAAAATCTACTGCAGATACAAAAGAAACAATTGAAGTTGACGGAGTTGAGTATCCAGTTGTAAAAATGGAGATTTCTAGAACATCTCACCCTTTTTATACTGGTAAATCTAAACTTATCGATACTGCAGGACGTATTGATAAATTCAAAACTAAATATGCAAAACACGCTAAAAAATAATAGCTGTTTTTCTTTAAATACGAAAGCCTTCCAATTTGGGAGGCTTTTTTTATTGTGGTAATTTTTAAATTGCCTTATAAAGAAGAAAATATTTTGAGAAACAATAATATTTATCTTTGAAAAGAATTATCGAATCAAAAAGCCATGGAAACGCTAAAAGATATTTTTATTGATACACTAGGACTGGAAATGCATCATCTTGAAAGGTTTAATGCTGTACTTACATCTAAGACTTTAAAGAAAAAAGAACATTTAATTCAGGAAGGTTCAGTTTGTGATTTTATAGGAATTGTAGTTTCAGGCAAACTCAGGTCGTATGTTCAAAATGAAACGGTTGAGTTTAATAACGATTTTTATCTTGAAAATAACTTTGTAACTGCTTATACAAGTTATTTAACCCAAAATCCCACCAATTGCAATATTGAAGCTTTGACTGATACAGAAATTGCTTTTATAACTTATAAGCAATTCAATATGTTAATTGACGAGGATCTTTGTTTTTTGAAATTAGCAAAATATATCTCTGATGTTTTTTTTATTAGAAAATGCAAGCGTGAAACTTCATTTTTAAAAAATTCAGCCACAGAACGACTTGAATTGCTCTGTAAAACCTATCCAGGAATAGAACAGGAAATTTCACAATATCATATCGCTTCTTATTTAGGAATAAAACCGGAATCATTAAGCCGCATTAAACTCTTAACATACATCAATAAATAAGTCTGTTTTTAAACTGAATTTTGTACTTCAATAATCATTAAATATTTGAAGTATGCCAGCAATTCACCTTAAAATCAGCGGTAAAGAAAATCCCGTTTTAGCAAAAGAACTCGCGAAAACTATTAGCGGTTTTACAAAAGAAATCTTAAACAAAAAGCCTGAAGTTACTGTTGTAACCGTGTCTTTTATTCCGGATTATTTATGGTTTATAAATTCAGAATCTTTGGCTGAATTAAAAAAGAATAGTTTCTTTTTGACCATAAAAATTTCAGACTCAACAAATCTCAAAGACGATAAAGCAAAATATATTGAGACTTTGCATAGTGCTCTTTCGTCTGTACTGGGTAATGTTCATCCTGTAAGTTATACTGCAATCGAAGAAATGAAAGCCGATGCATATGGTTATGAAGGTCTTACAATTGAATATAAAATTATCAATAATAAGATTTCGAATTTAAAAACAGAAAACCAACTTAAATAAAACGGAAATGAGAAAATTTAAAATGATATCGGTTTTGTTTTTGGCGATACTTCCGTTTTATGGACAACAAAAAGATGACAAGAAAAAAATACTTGCCATTATTGATGTTTATTCAAAAAGTGTAATTGCCAAAGATTCTGTTGCTTTTTATAATTTGTTTAATGAGGAGAATGTAACCTGGTGTGCAGCCTTAAAAGACAGGACTCAAGCTAAAGAAATTGAAGCAAAAGGATCTGAAAAAGCAGGTAGTAACTATTTTTCAGGATCTTATAAAGGATTTTTGAGAGGTTTGTTTAAATACCAGTCTACCGAAGATAAATTTGACAACATCAAAATCATCGAAGACGGAACGGTTGCTTCAGTAACAATGGATTATAGTTTTTGGGCAAATGGTAAAATGACAAATTGGGGCAGTAAATATTTAGGTCTTATTAAAAGAGATGGAAAATGGAAAATTACAAGTGTGATTTATTCATTAGAGTTAATCCAGTATTTTAAACAACCGGAACTTAAAGAAAGACAGAGGAGGTAATTTTGTTTTGAATTTTGAATAGAAAACGCTGTATTTTCTTTCACTTAAAATAAACGCATTTATGATACAAATAAAATATTTGTAACTTTGAGCCAGGTAACCAACTCAAAATTTTAACAAATATTAAATTAATTTATGAATTACATTCTATTTGACGGTCCCGTCCGGAATGCTTTGCTCCCGTTTACTTTTACCAGACCTGTTGCTGATATTTTAATCGGAATCATGACCATTCGTCAAAAATGGGAAATGCGTTTAGGATCTACTATAACGACCATCACAGAAGACTACTTGTCGGAAAAATATCCGATGGTAGAATTAGAAGAAAACGTAATGATCAATGCTGCTTATTTGCCAAATGATAAGCTCGTAGATATGATTTCTGACCTAAAAGTAAATCAGGCAATTTTTAAAGGTGAAGATGTGATCGCTTTTTTTGCATCTGAAAATCAGGAAGAAGTTGATTTTGATTCTTATGATGTTATACAATATAATGACGATTGTCTGACCGTTGAGCACACTTGGGATATTTTCTCTAAAAATGATGCTGCAATTCGTGAAGACTTTGCATACCTGACAGAAGACAGAAAATCACAGCCAATTCCGAAAAGTGTTAATGTGATTGCGCCTGAAAATATATTTATTGAAGAAGGTGCAAAGTTGGAATTTGTGACTTTGAATGCATCAAACGGACCTATATATATAGGAAAGAATGCTGAGATCATGGAAGGCACCGTTATTCGTGGGCCTTTCGCTTTATGCGAAAATGCACAAGTGAAATTAAATGCTAAAATTTACGGAGCAACAACAGTCGGGCCAGGATCAAGAATAGGAGGTGAGGTAAAGAATTCTGTTCTTTTTGCGAATTCAAACAAAGGGCATGATGGATTTTTAGGCGATTCTGTTTTGGGAGAATGGTGTAATATTGGTGCAGATTCTAATAATTCGAACCTTAAAAATAATTACGAAGAAGTAAAATTGTGGAGCTATGAAACCGAAGGATTTGCTAAAACCGGACTTCAGTTTTGTGGTTTAATGATGGGGGATCACAGTAAATGTGGAATCAATACGATGTTTAATACCGGAACTGTTGTCGGTGTAAGTGCCAATATTTTCGGAAGCGGTTTTCCACGCAATTTTGTCCCGAGTTTTTCATGGGGCGGTGCAGCAGGTTTTACAACTTACGTAACCAAAAAAGCTTTTGAAACAGCCCGTTTGGTTTTGTCAAGACGAAATATAGATTTTGATGAAACAGAACAAGCAATCTTAGAACATATTTTTGAAGAAACTAAAAAGTGGAGAAAAGATTAATTAGATAATTAGTCAATTGGATAATTAGATAATTTTTGCAAACCCGACAGGTTTTTAAAACCTGTCGGGTTTTATTTTATATACTGTTTTTTGTTTGTAGTTGTTTAATTTCAGCATGTCGGGTTAATTATCTAATTGTCAAATTG
>SEBM01000452.1 GCA_004296145.1 Flavobacterium sp. | reverse complement strand
GTGTAATTAATTTTTTTTCTAATGCATGATATTCTTCTTTAAACTGAGATTTTTCAATAACAATTTTATTGTTGGGATTAAAATTTAACGGAACCGGATTGAACTGAAAAAACACAAAAACCATAACTCCGGTAAGCAGAATAAAGAATTGCATCGGAACTTTTAAAAGTCCGTTCATTATTAATCCCATCTGACTTTCACGAATTGATTTTCCTGATAAATAACGTCCAACCTGCGATTGATCTGTTCCAAAATAGGCGAGGGCCAGAAAAAAACCACCGGTAATTCCGCTCCAGAAAGTATATTTTTCTTCGGGATCAAAAGAGAAATCCACAATATTCATTTTATCATTGGCACCTGCAATATGCATGGCGCTTGAGAAAGTCATATCGTTTGGTAAGTAATGCAAAATCAGAAAAAAAGTGATAAACATTCCCGACATAATTACAAACATCTGTTGTTTTTGGGTCACGTTTACCGCTTTTGTTCCTCCGGAAAAAGTATAAATGATCACCAAAAGACCAATTATAATGTTCATGATAGTCAAATTCCAACCCAAAAGTGCTGAAAGAATAATAGCGGGAGCATAAATAGTAAGTCCGGTTCCTAAACCTCTTTGCACCAGAAAAAGTATTGCTGCCAGAGAACGGGTTTTTATATCAAAACGTTTTTCAAGAAACTCATAAGCTGTAAAAACTTTGCTTTTATGGTATAACGGAATAAAAGTCAAACAAATAATGACCATAGCAATTGGAAGTCCGAAATAGAATTGCACAAACCCCATACCGTCATGATAGGCTTGCCCCGGTGTTGACAAAAATGTAATAGCGCTCGCCTGAGTCGCCATTACAGAAAGTCCAACGGTATACCACGGAGTTTCATTATTGCCAAGAATAAAATCCTCGACATTTTTACTTCCTCTGGTTTTCCAGGAACCATATCCAACAATAAATAAAAGTGTGACAATCAGTACGATCCAATCAAATAGTTGCATAGGTTATGAATATAATTGCATGATTAAGAAAAAAATCAGAATGTAAACAGCATTTGCTACCAAAACGTATGTGTAGCTTTTTTTCCATTTTTTTGTTTTTTTATCTTCCATTTTTAAGACTTTTTATTTCTTTAATTCCTGTTTAGGAGCTTCAATAGGCTGCTTTAGTGAAATTATATTCGAAAGCAGACGATATGCCCCGGCAACACCTTCAGGTAATTCCCTAAAGAAACTTAAACCAGTGTAAATGTAATATCCTTTTCCGTATGGTGCGACTAATAAAGCGCCATTTTTAGGAGATTCTCCTTTGTCATGTGAAGAGATAATAGGAGTGAAGGCAGAATCATATTCGTTTGGATAATATAAACCTTGTTCCTGAGTCCAGCCTTCAAAGTCTTTTGTGCTGATTTTATTTGGTGTATTCAGGACAGGATGATTTGGTGCCAGAAAAGTAATTTTTGCATTTTCTTCTGTTACACGATCATTAGATATTTTTAACGGATAAGGAGCAATCTGATCAGTAACTGTTTTTCCAAAAGTATTGTACTGAACAATCATATTTTTACCACTTTTCACAAAATCAAAAAGTATTTTTTGTTTGTTTGCCAAAGCATTAACGGTATTATAAGCACGAATTCCTGTAATTACGGAGTTAAAAGAATCCAGTCTTTCCGGCGTAATTTCTTCTGGTTTCAAAATCGTTACTTTATATCCCATTTGAGCAAGACTTTCGGGAACTTCATCACCGGCACCCATAATATAGGCAATCGCGTCTCCGGAAGTTTTCAGGTCAATTCTGATGCATTTCGATTCAGCAGATTTTAAAACCATTTGCTTTGTTATGTGGCTATAATCTATAATCGTTACATCTTTATCAAAACGTTGGTTATCAATTGTTACAATGCTTTTTGCAATCGCTTCTTCCGGTTGAACTGGCGGAATAACTTCAAAATAAAAAGTCTGTTCCATGCCTTTTTTCTCTAATACAAACGGAATTTGTTTTGGAGAGATCATCCAGCCTTTTGGCAATTCTAATTGTAAATTTCCTTTTACTGCATCTTTTCCTGCACGAACTTTTACGGGAACCATTTTGCTTTTTGTATCTCTAAAAATCAGAACTTTTTCTAAGATAGAAGTAGTAGCTTCGGGAACTATATCAAGAAAATTATACATTTCGCCTTTTACACCATCATTATATTTGTAAACAACAGTGCGTTCAAACGGAATTTCAACGCCACTAATCTTTACGTTAAAAACAACTTTTACTTCTCTGATAATATCTGGAATTCCAATGTTTTCCTGATTAGAAACCGTGTACATTCCAACAGTTGCTTTTTCTTTCAGCCAATAAGGCTGCGTATATTCAATTGCATTCGGAAGCTGGATCTGAAGATTAATTTTCTGATCGTTATTGTTTTTTAAAACAATATTCTGAACCGTATTTTTATTATCCGGCAATGTTGTTACACTTGTTAATTCCATTCCTACAGGACATCTGTTAATGGTTTCAAGGCTCAATTTTATAGTGCTTCCCGGTGTTGCTTCCTGTTCACTGGCAACAGCTTCAAGATATAAACCAGAGCAGGATGCAATGATGTTTTTGATTGCGGCCGATTTTAAACTTTTCCAATGATCATCTTCAAGAGATTCGATCATCGTATACGCTTTTACCAAATCAGGAATACTTGCTGACGGATTACTGAAATCATATTTTGCGATAATTTTTGAAATAAGTTCTCCAACAGGTTTGCCGTTTTTAACACGATTCCAGGTAGTATCAATCCCATCAAATAACTCATCGCGATTTTCTGGCTGATTTCCATTAATTAATTCTAAATATTCCGTTTCGTTTCCACGTACTCCGGTGCTTCCAAAACCTTGTGACTTATGGCGGCTGCGGCTTAAAGCTGCAATTTCCTGATTCGATTTCCCGATTCCGTTATAATAAACTCCCGTTTCTAATTTGGTGAATTTTGATTTATTCGCAGCATCAAATTTTTCCTGACTTCCGTAAAACCACCATGATGGATTAAAAAACTGGCGTTTTACCTGCCATGGTTTTACATATTTTAATTGTTCAGGATATATTTTTGGATCATTTGTCAAATTAAAACTTTCAACACTCAACATCGCAGATGATGTATGATGTCCGTGTGTTGTACCAGGCGAGCGGTGATCAAATCTGTTGATAATTACATCTGGCTGAAATTTTCTGATTGTCCATACGACATCGGCAAGCACTTTATCTTTATCCCATATTTGCAGGGTTTCATCTGGATTTTTTGAAAATCCAAAATCGTTGGCACGCGAAAAAAACTGTTCTCCGCCATCAATTTTTCTGGCCTCGATTAATTCCTGTGTTCTTATGACACCCAAAAGTTCACGCAATTGCGGACCAATCAGATTCTGGCCACCATCACCACGGGTCAATGATAAATAACCAGTTCTGGCATTTCTTTCATTGGCTAGATAAGAAATTAAACGGGTATTTTCATCGTCCGGATGTGCGGCAATATAAAGTACACTTCCTAAAACGGGTAATTTTTTAAGTTCCTGTTC
>SEBM01000026.1 GCA_004296145.1 Flavobacterium sp. | reverse complement strand
CCGGAGCATCATTGTTTTCAGGTACTGGTTCAGCTACAATTTCTTTTGAAGCTTCTTTTTCCTTTTGCTGAGCAACCTTTTTCTCGTAAGCAGATTTATTAAATTTTACAATTTTCGGTCCTTTCTTTTCTGCTACAGTTTCCTTTTTTGTCTCTTCCGCTTTTGGAGTTTCATTTACAACTGCCTGAGCTTCTGTTTTTTCAGTAGTTTCTTCTGCATTATCAAATTCTAAAACCGGTGTTTTTTTGGCAACCGCTGCTTTTTTTGCAGGAACAATTCTTGCTCTTTTAGGTTTATCATCAACTGTTTCTGCATCGGGCACAACGCTAGCCGGCGGCGATACTGTCGCTTCCTGATGTGCTAAAATCTGGCTAATTAAAGCCTCTTTTTTAACGCCCGTAATCTTTATTGTTTTAGCTAACTTAGCTATTTCTTGAAGCTCAGCAAGCTTCATTTCTTTTAATGCAGAAATATCAAACATGAATGTTCTATGAATTTAATTATTTTAACGGAAATACTGTAAAAAGAATAGGTAGATAATTGTTTTGAATTGACCGCAGTATGAAGTGCTTACGGTATTATAATGCAATAATACGAATAAAATCTTATCATACAATAGTATTTTAAAAAAAGAAAATATATTTTTGTAAAACAATTTTAGATCATGATACAACGAATTCAGACCGTATATTTAATTCTTACCTTTCTTATCACAGGGGTATTATTATTTTTTATTCCGCTTTGGACATTAAACACAGGAAAACCATTCTATTTTATGCAGGATCAGGTTTACACTATTTTATTGGGACTAAGCACTATGCTTACCGTTATCAGTATCATATCTTTTAAGAAAAGACAAAACCAGTTTGTAATGGGCAGACTGAATATAATATTAAACTTAATTTTATTAGGATTGTTTGTATATCGATCACTAAATTTATCTGGAGAGACAGTTAACGCTGTTTCAGAGAAAGGTATTGGGATGTTTCTACCAATTGTTGCTATCGTATTATTAGTTTTAGCTAATAAAGCCATCAAAAAGGATGAAGATCTTGTAAAATCTGTAGATCGTTTGAGATAAACCTATAAACTTAATTTATTTGTGTGAAAAAACCCGGAATCTGATTCCGGGTTTTTTTGTGGGCAAAATTTTTGAATCAAATTGTATTGAATCGCTCAAATAGCAATAAAAACAGCTATTTGTAAGATATTTTTCATAAATTTGAATTCGCATTTGAAGATCAAAATGACACAAAAAATAAAGATTCACCTCGCTGATGATCATCAGGTATTGATTGATGGACTATCTAATTTATTACGTACTGTTTCTGATTTTGAAGTAGTTGGTAATTCATTAGACGGAACAACTATTTATGATGATGTTACAGCAAATAATGCAGCCATATTATTATTGGATATAAGCATGCCAAAAAAGGACGGAATCGAAGTTTTGAAAGAGTTCAGTCAAAAAGGTTTTCCATGCAAAGTCATTATTCTCTCCAGTTATGATGACCTTAAAATTATTAAAGAAGTAATGAAACTGGGCGCTAAAGGATATCTCACAAAAAAAAGCGCCGGAGAAAATATTATCGAAGCAATCAAAACAGTACATCTTGGTCAGGAGTATTTTGACGATTATGTAAGAGAAAAAATCTTTTTGAGTTTCACTCATAATAATCCCAAATTAAACAAAAGTTCTTTTTCTGAAAATCAAATGTTAAGCGCCAGGGAACTTGAAATAATTACACTTATATCGCTAGAATATAGCGGAAAGGAAATTAGTGAGCAGCTTTTTATCAGCCTGAATACCGTTGAAACACATCGAAAAAACATCATGAAAAAATTAAATACAAAAAACGTAATTGGTCTTGTCAAATATGCTTTGAAAAATAATTTAATAAAGCCATAATCGCATGTTTATCTTTAGAATTATAACTGTTTTTATTTTTTTTTCAATACTGAACTGTAATGTCGTCTTTAGTCAGCCAAAGATCTCACAATCAGAAACAGAATTCAGCACAGTACAACCAAAAAACATTCAGGAAAATGATGAAAAAGTGGTCAGCCTGCTTATAATTCTTGTCGTAATGCTGATGGTTTTATTTTACTTTTATTATCAGAATAATGAATTAAAAAGAAAAAATAAACAAAAATCTGTTCAGCAAAAAATACAGTTTAATATCATCAATTCCAGCATCGACGGGCAGGAAAATGAACGAAAAAAAATAGCCTTGTTTTTGCATGATAATATCAATTCGCTTCTTTCTTCTGTTGGATTGCATTTAAATACATTTTCAGCCATAAACAATATAGAATCTGATGAAATTAGAAAAGCAAAAGAAATTTTAGAAGAAGCTCACGATCGTTTACGGGATATGTCACACGAACTGATTCCCACCCTTTTGGTTCGTTTCGGATTAATTTATGCTTTGGAGGATTTATGCGAAAAAAACTCAAATACCAATATTGATTTTGAATTCTCGAGTTCTGTATCTACAGATAAAAGATATAATGAAAAGTTTGAAATGAAAATATATTTTATTGTTTCTGAATTATTTAGCAACATAACAAAACACAGCAACGCTACAAAAGCCCAAATTTCACTTCATGAAAAAAAAGACCAGCTGACTATTATACTTCACGATAACGGAATTGGTTTTAATGCCGACAAACTAAACGAAACTGAAGGTTTTGGTTTAAACAGAATAAGGGCACGAATTAAAAAACTAAAAGGAAGTTTCAGGATTATTTCGAGGGCAAATGAAAATACAGGTACTTCGTTACGAATAAAAGTGCCTACTTCTTAAATTATTTTTTGCCGATTTCTATAATTTCAAGATCTTTTATTTTATCATCGTCAATCACAAATCGCAACATGGTACGCATTTGATGAAATCCGCTTTTTCCGGCTGCTCCGGGATTCATGTGGAGTAAATTATTCTTTTTATCAAACATAACTTTTAAAATATGCGAATGTCCACAGATAAATAGTTTTGGAGGATTTGAAGCCATTTCTTCTCTTATACCTGGATTGTATTTTCCAGGATAACCACCAATATGTGTAATCCAGACAGAAACATTTTCGCATAGAAAACGATTGTGCAACGTAAATTCTAATCGTGCTTTTGCGTCATCTATATTTCCGTAAACGCATCGCAACGGTTTTAGTTTTTTAATAGTATCGGTTACATGCAAATCTCCAATATCACCAGCATGCCAAACTTCATCAGCCTGATTGACATATTTCAAAATAACATCATCAATATGACTGTGCGTATCGGAAAGCAGGAGGATTTTGGTCATTTTTTTTTTAAGGTTCTAAGTTGCTAAGATACTAAGTTTCTAAGTTTTTTTACCACGTGGCGTGGCAAAATACCCAGCTAATGTTAGATGCACTGCAGTGCATCTCTACAAAAAAAATTTGTGTCAGCGTCTTTTCGTGGCAAAAGAAAAAAACTTAGAAACTTAGTATCTTAGCAGCTTAGATTCCAGCAGTTCATCTCTACAAAAAAAACTTTGTGTCTTAGCGCCTTCGTGGCAAAAGAAAAAAAACTTAGCAGCTTAGTAACTTAGAACCTTAGCCACTTTTTTTCATACCTTTGCCACTCTGAACCTTTGAACCTTTACTTTGAGATATTTTATTCAATTCGCATATAACGGAACACATTACCATGGCTGGCAGATTCAGCCGAACGCATCTTCTGTTCAGGAAACATTAAATAAGGCGTTTTCTGTTTTATTGAATGAAACGATAAGCATTATGGGTGCCGGAAGAACAGACACTGGAGTTCATGCGAGTGAAATGTTTGGGCATTTTGATACTGAAAAGGATTTAGACATTCAGACTTTGGTTCATAAACTGAATTCTTATTTACCAAAGGATATTGCGATTTTTGACATTATTCCGGTTCATGATGATGCACATTGTCGTTTTGATGCAACCAAACGTACTTATGAATATCATATCAACACTGTTAAAAATCCGTTTTTGCAGGAATTGAGTTGGTATTTTAATCAAAAATTAGATGTAGTTTTGATGAATGAAGCTGCAGGAATTCTGCTGAATCATACCGATTTTCAGTGTTTTTCTAAAGTGAATACGGATGTAAACACATTTGACTGCACGATTTTTGAGGCCTATTGGAGGATTGAAAACAGAAAGCTGATTTTTACGATTTCGGCCAATCGTTTTTTGAGAAACATGGTTCGTTCGATTGTAGGCACTTTGATCAATATTGGACTGCATAAAATTTCGCTTGACGATTTTGAAAACATTATTGCCAGTAAAAGCAGAGAAAAAGCCGGATTTTCGGTTCCGGCACACGGATTATATTTAACCGATATAACTTACGATTACATATAGCTATAAGCCATAAGCTGTAGGCATTAAGCTTTAAACTTTTGCCTAAAGCCTAAAACTTAAAGCTTAAAGCTTAAAAGATAAATGAAAGCAAAAGCATTTGATACGCGTTTATTCAAACGAATTTTAAAATATACAAAACCTTATAAATGGCGCTATTACGGCGTTATTATCTTCGCCATTTCATTGTCTGTTTTTGCGGCACTTCGCCCCTATTTACTAAAACAAACAGTTGATGGTTACATCAAAACGCATGATAAAGAAGGTTTACTGATGTACATTATATTGATGGGAGGCGTTCTTCTGATGGAAGTTTTCTCTCAGTTTTATTTTGTGTACTGGGCGAACTGGCTTGGTCAGGATATTGTAAAAGATATTCGTACTAAACTTTTTAAACATATTCTGAGTTTCAGAATGAAATATTTTGATCTTGTTCCGGTTGGGCAATTGGTCACAAGGGCAGTTTCTGATATTGAGTCGATTGCACGTATTTTCAGTCAGGGATTATTTATGATTATAAGTGATTTGATGAAAATGCTGGTGGTACTAATTTTTATGTTTTACATGAATTGGAAACTGACCTGGATTGTCATTGTCGCAATGCCAATTCTGGTTTATATAACACGAATTTTTCAGCGTAAAATGCAGGTTGCTTTTGAGGAAGTGCGTACGCAAATTGCCAATATGAATTCGTTTGTTCAGGAACGTGTTACGGGAATGAAGATTGTACAGCTTTTTAACCGAGAAGTTATTGAGGCCGAAAACTTTAAGGAAATCAATAATAAACACAAAGTAGCGTGGATAAAAACGATTCTTTATAACTCGATATTTTTTCCGATTGCCGATATTATTTCGTCGATTACTTTGGGATTGGTTGTTGTTTATGGCGGATTCAGAATTTTGAACGGCGATCATTTTACGACTTTTGGAGATTTGTTTTCGTATACGATGTTTATCGGAATGCTGTTTAATCCGCTTCGTCAGATTGCGGATAAATTTAACGAGATGCAATTGGGAATGATTGCGGCGAATCGTGTTTTTGATATTATTGATACGCAGGATCATATTCAGGACACTGGAACTCTTGAAGCGCCAATTTTTGACGGAAGTATAGAATTTGCAGCTGTTCGTTTTAGTTATATTCCGGAAGAGGAAGTGATAAAAGGAATTGATTTGTCTGTAGCTTCCGGACAAACGATTGCCATCGTAGGTTCGACAGGCGCCGGAAAATCGACAATTATAAATTTACTGAACCGCTTTTACGAAATTAACAGCGGAACTATTTTTATCGACGGTCATAATATTGAAAATTATACGCTGGCTTCGCTTCGAAAACAAATTGCTGTGGTTTTGCAGGATGTGTTTTTGTTTGCCGATACCATTTATAATAATATCACTTTGAACAATCCGGAAATAAAACGCGAACAGGTTATTGATGCTGCCAAAAAAATTGGTGTGCATGATTTTATTATGTCGCTTCCTGATAATTATGATTTTGATGTAAAAGAGCGCGGTGTGATGCTTTCGTCAGGCCAACGACAATTGATTGCTTTTTTACGTTCTTATGTAAGTAATCCGAGTATTTTGATTTTGGATGAAGCGACTTCATCAATTGATACGTATTCTGAAGAATTGATTCAGCGTGCCACCGAAACGATTACCAGAGGCCGAACTTCGATTATCATTGCACACCGACTGGCAACAATTGTAAATGCAGATAAAATTGTAGTAATGGACAAAGGTTTGATTGTTGAACAGGGAACGCATCAGGAGTTATTAAACAAAACTGATGGTTATTATAAAAACTTATACGATTCGCAATTTTCGGTTGCCAACTAATATATTCTTCTTTGAAATTTAAATTAAAAAAAATAACGTCCAGACGCGCATTTGTAATTTACGTAATCATCTCTAGTTTAATTACCGTTTCTTCTGTTTACGCATTAAGTAATTTGATTACCGATGTAACAGAAAAAGGAAATGAAGATAATGCGCGAATTAACTTTATTAAAAAACATGAATTAATGTCGAGGGAATTTTCGAGATTTCTGGAACAGGAAAACAAAATCAAACATGTTTTAAAAATAAGCAATGCCAATAATTTATCAGCTAATATAAAAACGCTTTCGTCTGTTCAGCCCATCGATACATCAATAGTCAATAACTGGTTTCAGATTAATGATGAAAAAATAGCGTTTGGAATCGATTCTGTTTCTGATGCAGTAAAAAAAGACGTTGCCGATTTTATTTCTAAAAACCAAAACACTACTCGAAGCAGCACCGTAATCAAACAAGGGAAACAATGGATTTGGAGAGTTTACTTTAAAATAATCTCTAAAAATTACACAACCATTCGCTACGGTTACGATATCAACTTAAAAAGCTTACATAATTATTTTAGGACTATTGACAAAGCGGCTTCCAATTATGCTTTTATATTTGATGCCGCAGGAAGATGTATTTATCATCCTGACCCTTCACTTATAGGGAAAAATATTTACGCTATTTCTGCTATTCGGCCATCAGATACGGTTTTCACTCTTAAGAGAGATTACTCCAAAAGAATGCCAATATCTGATTTTTTAAAAATTGATTACACCAAAAGAATTACGATGTCTGAATATTTAAAAATGGATGTCATCAATTTTACGACAAGATTAGATGTTAAAAATCTTCCATGGTATATCTGTATTAGTTATCCGAAAATGATAGCAAATGAAAATGTTTTATTGATCAAAAAATATTCAACCTGGATATATTCAATAACAACCTTTATGCTTTTGCTTATCTTTTATTTGTTTTCTTATGCCAACAGAAGGGCTTATAGAGAAAAAGGAATTGCCATTAAAGAAAAAAACAAACTTCTTGTAGAGAACGAAAAAATCATAAAGGAAAAAGCATTGATTCAGCTGCAACAATTAAAGGAGCAAATCAATCCGCATTTCTTATTTAATTCGCTTAACTCATTATATATGTTAGTGGGCAGTGATGTAAAAACAGCGCAGAAGTTTACTCTAAACCTTTCCCGTATTTATCGCTATTTGATTGACCCGCCGGAAAAGAATATTGTTCCTTTAAAAGAAGAGCTTCTGTTTATCGAAAAATATATCT
Organism: Flavobacterium sp.; assembly: GCA_004296145.1. Lineage (GTDB taxonomy): Bacteria > Bacteroidota > Bacteroidia > Flavobacteriales > Flavobacteriaceae > Flavobacterium. The sequence continues at coordinate 8,741 of SEBM01000026.1, read as the reverse complement.
TTTTGCAGCAGACACGCTTTAAGGAGGAATTATTTTTTTCGATTAAAATTGAAAGCGAAAGCGCTTTAGAAAAATTTGTACCGTATCTGGCTTTTCAGATTGTGGTTGAAAACGCTATTAAACACAATATGGCAACTGGAGAAAAACCACTGACTACTACCGTTTTAATAAAAGAAGATCATGTTATTATAAGCAATAATCTTCAAAGAAAGACTGTTTCTGAACCAAGCACCAAATTTGGATTAAATTACCTGAACAGTATCTATAATCACTATTCTAAAGACGAATTTACGGCCTCAGAAAAAGAGGATAAATTCGTATGTATTTTGCCTTTAATTGACATTCACTCCTAAAAAAAAGCCATTCACTCCTTTTCCTTTTTTTTTTGCCCATAAAACAAATAGTTTCGAGCAAAAATTAACCTAAAATTAACAAGACAATGAGGGAAAAGGCAATCCTGTATAACATAAAAGTAATCGCAATATTAGTTTTATTTTTATTAGGCCCGATTTCTGGTTATTCTCAAAAAAAGAATAAGAAAAAAGAAAATGCTACTGAAATAGCAAAAGATAGTGCTGCATCAAAAAAAGGAAAAAAATATAATGACCTTGTAAAAAAAGGAACAATAAAAAAAGGTCTGTTCAATATTATTCAGGTTAAGACAGATGTTTATTTTGAAATTCAGGACAGTTTATTCGGCAGAGAGTTTTTAGTCGTAAACAAAATATCAAAGGTTCCTTTTCAGGTAAACGAATTCGGATTAAACAAAGGAATCAATTATGAAAACAAAGTAATCAGTTTTTTTAAAGATACAATTGCAAAGAAAGTTTGGGTAAAATCTTATCTCCCACAAGTTTCTTCTCCTAAAGATGATGCTATAACGGCATCTGTAAAAGATAATTTCTCTGAATCAATTATTGAAGTTTTTGATATTGAAACTAAAAATAATGATTCGACTTCTATAGTTATTAAAGTAAACAAGATTTTTGACGGTAAACAAAAAAGTTTCAATGATATCTGGAACAACATAGGTTTTTCAGCTTCTTCTCCAAAATCAGAATTGTCATATATAGAAAGTTTTAAAGCTTTTCCTAAAAATGTAGTTGTAAAATCACAGTTGACAACTTCTGTTGTCGAAGGCGGACCTGCATTGTCAGTAACTCTGGGCGTGACGAGTAATATTGTCTTGTTGGATAAAGTTGCTATGAAACCTCGTTTCTCTGATAAACGTATTGGTTACTTTACAGAACGACACTGGTACTTTAGCGATTCACAACAAGCTTTGCTTCAAAAAGAACTGATTACCCGTTGGAGATTAGAACCAAAAAAGGAAGATGAAGAAAGATATTTAAAAGGAGAATTGGTCGAACCAAAAAAACAAATTGTTTATTATATCGATCCTTCTACTCCAAAACAATGGAGAAAATATATTATTGATGGTGTAAACGACTGGCAGGTTGCTTTTGAGAAAGCCGGTTTTAAAAACGCGATTATTGCCAAAGAACCAACAGAGGCAGATTTGGATTTTGATATTGACGATGTACGTTATTCTGTTATTACTTATGCTGCTTCGCAAACTGCAAATGCGATGGGCCCATCGGTTGTTGACCCAAGGAGTGGTGAAATTATCGAATCTGATATTATCTGGTGGCATAATGTAATGACGTATTTACAAAGCTGGATGCGTATACAAACCGGGGCAATTGATCCTAAATCCAGAGGTAATATTTTTAGCGACGAACATATGGGAGAAGCGATTCGATTTGTATCGTCTCACGAAGTTGGTCACACTTTTGGTCTGAAACATAATATGGGTGCTTCTTTTGCTTATGATGTTGAGTCTTTGCGTTCTAAAGAATTTACGTCAAAAATGGGAGGAACTGCTCCTTCGATCATGGATTATGCCCGTTATAATTATGTAGCACAACCAGAAGATAATGTTACAGCTATTACTCCCAAAATTGGTGAATATGATAAATATGCTATCGAATGGGGATACAGATGGTACGACAATAATGATAATGAGAAATTAAAATTAAACACTCTAATTACTTCTCATCAAAATGATCCGCTTTATTTTTATGGAGAACAACAGAGCGGTAGTAATGTGATTGACCCACGCTCTCAGTCTGAAGATTTAGGAAACGATGCTGTTAAAGCAAGTGAATATGGTTTGAAAAACCTAAAACGTGTAGTAAATAATATTCTTGACTGGTCATACGATAAAGATGAGACTTATTATGCAACTGCAAAATTATATTTCGGGACTATCGGTCAGTGGGACTTATACAATTATCATGTATTAAACAATATTGGAGGAGTTTACCTGAATGCGACTGTTCACGGAGATAACAAACAAAGCTACATTCCGGTTCCTGCTTTAATGCAAAAAAGAGCTACAGATTATTTGATTAAAAATGTTCTTACGCTTCCGCAATGGTTGTTTTTTAATCCGATTTTAGAAAAAACGAATCCGCTAAAAGATTCGCCTTTTGGACCTTACGAGTATACACCATATACTTTATCAAGACAAATGCAATACGGGGTTTTGTATGATTTATTCAATGATGAGCGTTTATTAAGAATTACTGAAAATGAATTATATCAGCGAAACGAAACCAAAGAAAAAGTATTTACCGTAAATGAATTATTTAGTAAAGTACATCAACATGTTTTTGCTCCGACAATTTTAAACAAATCATTGTCTATTCTGGAACGTATGACGCAAAAGAATTATGTAGACGTTCTGATTGTTTCGACAAATAAAATATTTGAAAAAACAGATATTAAAATACAACAAACATTGAGCATGCCGCAATTATGCAATTATGTTAATGATGGAGAAATGTTAAGACACATCAATAATTCATTAATAAAAAGAGTTACAGAAGTGTCTTCTGATAAGAAAGGAGAGCTTGCAAAAGTACTTCAGTTATTAAAAACAAAGAAGAATACCGGCGATTTATCGACCAGAAATCATTATAACGATTTGATAAAAAGAATCGAGAAAGCATTAAATAACACAACCTTTTAATAAACAACAACCCAAAACATGAGAAAAATTTTACATGCCTTACTGCTTCTCCTGGCCATTGCAGGATACTCGCAGGAAACCCGAACCATTACGGGAATCATTCAAGACGAAGCAGATTTGTCACCAATTCCCGGTGCATCGATCTTCGTTGAGAACAATTCTATTTCGAATAAAACTTCGTATGCCGGAATTATCCAAAGTGAAGGAATCGGAACGACTACTGATTTTGATGGAAAATTTACATTGAAAATTGGAAAAAACATTACTTCTTTGAGAGTTACTTTTATGGGATACAAATCGTATACTCTTGAATTGGATGCTCAGAAAAACTATACAATTAACTTAAAATCTGAAACTGCAAAACTTCAGGAGGTTGTTGTAACTGGTTACCAAAAAATTGAGAAAAGAAAACTTACTGCTGCGGTTACCAAAATTGATATGGCTGCCATCCAGCAAACAGGGGTTTCTAGTATTGACCAATTATTGGTAGGACAAATTGCGGGGGTTGCTGTTAGTACTCCATCCGGAGCGCCTGGTGCACCTGCAAAAATCAGAATCAGGGGTACTGCTTCTCTTAGTGGTACACAAGATCCTTTATGGGTACTTGATGGTTTACCATTAGAGAGCAATGAGGTTCCAAAAAACTACGATAAAGATAATATCGATGTCTTGAGCAATTACTCTATTGCAGGTTTAAACCCTGATGATATTAAAGATATTACAATTTTGAAAGATGCTGCTGCAACAGCTATTTACGGTGCTCGTGCTGCAAATGGTGTAATTGTGGTAACTACAAAAAAAGGTAGAGCTGGTAAAATGGTAGTAAGTTTTAATACAAATACCTTTATCACACAAAGACCTGAGTTTTCTAAATTAAACTTAATGAACTCTAACGAGAAAGTTGATTTTGAACTTGGTTTGGCAAGTCGTTCAGATTTAACATACAGAGACACCGGTGGTGATATTGCCCGTATCCTTAACGGATCGAATGAATTAGCGGCATACAGAGCCGGTGGATTCTCTTCTTTGAGCCCTGCTACACAACAATCTATCAATGATTTAAGAGGTAACAACACAAACTGGGGTAACTTATTATACCAAACTGCTATCAACACGCAGCACGGTTTGAGTTTATCTGGTGGTGGAGAGAAATCTGATTACTATTTCTCTTTAGGTTACTATGATGAAAAAGGTACAACTATCGGAACTGGTTTCAAACGTTACAACTTAACGTTGAAAAACAACTACGAAATCACTGATAAATTTAAAGTTGGTGTTGGAATCTTTGGTGCAGAAAGCACTGCTACTTCTTACCTTACAGATACAGGTTTGTTTACAAACCCTGCAAACTATTCCAGAAACGTAAACCCATATTTAACTCCATACAATGCTGACGGAAGTTATAAATATGATCAAGATATTATTGGTTTCTCAGATCGTTATGTACCTTTCAACTTCTTGGAAGAAAGAGCTAATACATCTAATGATTTAAAAACAAGATCTATAAAAGCTTTATTAGATGCTGAATATAAATTTACTAAAGACTTAAGAGTTACTTCACAGTTAGGTTTACAATTAGAAAATACATCTGGTGAAAAATTTGCTGATAAAGACACTTATTATACAAGAAACCAAAAAGAAAAATCACGTTATTTTTCTAATGGAGATTACAAATATTTCCTACCAGAAGGAGGTATTATCCAAAACTCAAACAATGATTTCTTCCAGTACAACCTAAAAACAATGGTTCACTATAACAAAACACTTGGAGAAAAACATGAAATTGAAGCAATGGTTGGTAATGAGTTAAGAAGAAACTACAACACAACTGTTTCAACAAAAGGTTTTGGTTATGACAAAAATAATTTAACTACACAACAAATTATTTTCCCTAATCCTGCAGATGCTACTGAAGCAACTTACAGAACATACGCAAAATCAGATACAGAAAATGCTTTTGCTTCGTTCTTTGCTACTGCTTCATATACATATGACAGAAAGTACAGTGTATTTGGAAGTGTTAGATACGATGGATCAGATTTATTTGGTGTAGATCCAAAATACAAATATTTACCACTTTGGTCAACATCTGCTTCATGGGCAGTTTCAGAAGAAGATTTCTTAAAAGATAACTTAACATTATCTAACTTAAGACTTCGTGCTTCTTACGGTTTACAAGGTAATATCGACAAAGGTACCTCTCCTTTTGTAGTAGGTAGAAACGGTACAGCTATTATCCTTCCTGGTCAGACAGAACCAACAATTAATATTGAAACTCCACCAAACGATAAATTACGTTGGGAAAAAACAGAAAATGTCAACGTTGGAGCTGACATCGGATTATTTAACAACCGCATTAGCATTGTTACAGATGTATACGGAAGAAAAAGTACTGACTTAATTGGTACAAAAGCGCTTCCATTAGAAAATGGTTTTGAATATAGTACAATGAACTGGGCACAAGTATCTAACAAAGGTTACGAGATTACTTTGTCTACAAAAAACATTGACCGTCCAAACTTTAAATGGAATACAAGTATTAACTTTTCTCACAACAAAAGTAATATCGACCGTTTACAAGTAAGAGACAATAGCTCTCTGCCAAATCAGGAAGGTTATGCAGTAAACGCTGTATTCGGATTTAAAACAAATGGAATTGACGAAAACGGATACCCATTATTTGTAAACAAAAAAGGTGAAACTGTAAATTCTCAAACTTTCTTTGGTTTATATGACCCTTATGCTGATTTCTTCCCTGGGTTATTGACTCAATCGAAATTAACTCCGGCAGAATTCAGAGACTTATTTGTTTATTTAGGAGACAGAGACCCTAAATTTACTGGTGGTATCACAAATACATTCAAAGTAAGTAATTTTGATCTTGCAATTGCTGCTTCATTCAACATTAAACAAACTGTAGTTAGAAACCCTCCTTATAATGGAACTCAGGTTGACAGAGGACAAAACTATAGTAGAGATATTTTGAATGCATGGTCACCAACAAACACATCTTCTAACTTACCTGGAGTTAATGGTCAGGATTCCGGAACTGGAGATTCTTATATGGCGTATCTATGGTACTCTGGAGCAAATCAGATTCCAACTATGAATTATTTAGATACATGGGTTAGCGAAATGAGCTATATGAGATTAAGCAGTGTACGTTTAGGTTATACAGTTCCTAAAGCGTTTACAGATCAAATTAACATTCAAAGCATTAGATTGAATGTTGAGGCAAGAAACTTATTCGTAATTAGTTCTGATTATAAAGGTTACTTTGACCCTGAAACTTTCGGAAACATTTATGCACAACCAGTTCCTAAGTCATTTACTTTAGGATGTAATGTAACTTTCTAATAAAATTAAAGATGAAAAAATTCTCAAAATATATATTACTTTTTGTTGCCGCTATTGCAGTAAGCAGCTGTGACGATTATCTGGACATTACTCCGGTTGGGCGAGTTATTCCGCAAACATTAGAGCAATATCGTGCAGTTTTAACACAAGGTTACGTAGTGTATCCAGAGCACAAATCATTGACAGCAGTTCGTACAGACGAATTAACAATGAATGAATTAAATGACGAGGTTAATGTTTACAGAGATATCTACACCTGGAAAGATACGAACCCGGATCTTATGACAATTACTTTTCCATACCAGGATTTGTACACTGTTATTTTTTACACAAACGTAATAATTAATGAAGCTAAAGGTAAATTAGCAGAATCTCCTGAAAGAAATCAATTAATTGGAGAAGCTTACGCATTGAGAGCAATGGCTTACTTTGATTTGATTAACCTTTTTGGTAAACCATATAATGCTGCAACAGCTGGTACAGATAAAGGAGTTCCATTGGCATTAGAGATTGATTTAGAACAAGTTTTTGTACCTCAAAGTGTTGATGTAATTTACAATCAAATCATTTCTGATGTTAACGAAGCTAAAAACTACGTAAATCTTGATTCTCAAACTAAAGGTATTAACTACCGTTTTTCTAAAACTGCAGTATATACTTTAGAAAGTCGTGTTTACTTATACCAACAACAATGGCAAAAATCTTTAGACGCTGCAAACAAAGCTCTAGCAATCAACAGTAATTTAGTTGATTTAAAAGCAACTCCTGTTTTTGCTACAAGATACGATTCGAAAGAATCAATTTTAGCTCTTGAACTAGCATATATTAACGGATTAAAAGGAGCATCATACGCTTCTCCGGATTTAATTGCAGCTTATAACAAAACAACTGATTTACGTTTCCCACTTTACTTTTTAGCAAGTGGAAGCCGTTTTAGAATTCAAAAAGGAGGAAATGATGAGCAAAAATGTACATTCAGAACTTCTGAGCTGTATTTAACAAAAGCTGAAACTTCATTAAAACTGAATAATGTAGCTGATGCTAAAGCAACAGTTTTAGATTTCGCTAAAAACAGATACACAGCAGCTGGATTTACTCAACTTGAAAGTGATGTAAATGCAATGAATGCAGCTGATTTAACAAACTTCATTTTAGAAGAAAGACACCGTGAGTTTGCTGTTGAAGGGCAGCGTTGGTTTGATTTGAGAAGAACTTCTCAAAAACAAATCATTCACACATTTGACGGTGACGATTACACATTGATGCAAAACGATCCGCGTTATACCATTATTTTCCCGGCAAACGCGAGATTAAACAATCCCAATCTATAATACCTATTGTTTTTTTAAAAAGAATTAAAAGAGGCTTCAGCTTTTAGAAGCTTTATTAATTTTATTTGCAAAAGAATGAAAATCGCCATTGTTGAAGACGAATATCTTGCTTCAGATTATCTAAAATCTATTTTAGAACAACAAAGCATTGCATCAGTATCAGAAGTCACAGTTTTAAAATCAGTAAAAGAAGCTGTTGTTTTCTTTACCGAAAATACTGTGGATCTTGCTTTTATGGATATTCACCTTGGTGACGGAAAAAGTCTCGAAATTTTTGAAAAGGCTACTATCTCCTGCCCTGTCATATTTGTCACCGCTTATGATTCTTATGCAATTTCTGTTTTTAAACACTTTACAATAGATTATTTATTAAAGCCTTTTGAAGAACAGGAACTATTTGATGCCCTTACCAAATTCAAAAACATAAAACATACTTTTAACAGCGATACTACAATACAATCACTTGTCGCTTTGGAAAATCCTGAAACAAGTAAAGTCCAACGTCACTTTTTGGTCAACCACGGTTATAAACTTATTTCTATAAACGAAAGTCATATTACCTATTTTGTGGCTTCCGGCAAACATCTTTTTATACATACCAATTCCGGAAACAGTCATTTATACAACAACACACTTACCGATATTATAAACAATCTTGATCAGGTTTTGTTTTTTAAAGTAAACCGACAATATATCGTTAGTCGAAATATTATAAAAGAAGTAATAAAGCACTGTAGCAAATTTGTTCTAATAGCTACTGAAAAAGCAATTGAATCATATTGGTGCAATTGGGAACTAGGTTTTGGAGATACACATAAGTATATTGACCACATTGCAATTTTGGCAATAAAAGAAAAAGGTGAATCTGATGGTAAATACAAAGGAAATGAATATTTGCAAATATATCCCAGTATAGATTATGAAGATGGCACTAATACTTATAGGAACTCGGATAGAGTAATTCAAAAAGGTTATTATGTTTCCAAACCAGTTAATAAAGAAGGCATAAGATATATCAC
>SEBM01000451.1 GCA_004296145.1 Flavobacterium sp. | reverse complement strand
TGATTTTTTTAAAAAAATTTTAATGGTGAACATTAATTTATTTCTCAATTTTATGCTTCCATCTTTTATGAGTCCATAAATAAAACTCAGGTGTTTCATAGATTTGTTTTTCAACTTCTTTTAAATACATTTCTGTGATTTGAAAGTCTTCAAAATCTTTTGGATTATCTGCAAGGCTAACAAATGTAGCTTCATAATACCCTCTTTTTACTTTTTTTACTTTAACCATTATCACGGCCAAATCATATTTTTTTGCCAGCATTTCGGCGCCTGTATGAACAGGAACTTCAATACCCATAAAATCCATAGAATGAAAAATTCTGTCCAGTTTTGGAGATTGGTCACTTGCCAGACCATAAAGAGCTAAAACTCCGTCACGTTGGTTTTGAGCCATTGTCGGAATCGCTTTTTTGGTTTCAATAAGTTCAGTATTGTATTTAGAACGTATTTTTCGGATCAGTTTATCAAAATACGGATTGGCTATTTTTTTATAAACAGCAACTCCCTGAAAACCAATTTTTGGGTTAATAGTCAAAAGCCATTCGTAACTTGCATAATGGGAAGCAACTAGAATTACGCTTTTTTTCTTTTTTGCATAATCCAGTACAAGATCAATATTAGTTACGTGGAATCTTTTTTCCATTTCTTCAGAGGAGATACTCATCGTTTTAATCATCTCCAAAAACATATCACACATATGTTGATAGAATTTCTTTTCGATTGTCTTTCTTTCTTCTTTGCTTAAATGTGGCAATGTAAGGGCGATATTTTCGCGAACTACTTTTCTACGATAGCGAAGAACATAGTAGACAAGAAAATAGACACAATCAGAAAACAAATAAAATATTCTAAAAGGAAGTATTGAGATTAGCCAAAGTAAAGGGTAGGCCAGTATATAAACAATAAATTGCATGTAATTCTTTTTTGCAAATATAAAGCAAAAATGAATAACCAGCGATATTTTGGTTTCTTACTGCCTTATGTGCGATAATGATTATATTTGCTACTCACATTAATTAATTTTTATGAATGTTATTTTAATTGGGATAATAGTTGCCAATGTACTTATAAGTTATCATGGTTTTAATGATTATAATTTTTTCAGAAAATTTGAATTCCATGTAGGAAGTATTCGTTCGGGAGAACAAATCAGAATGTTGTCTTCTGGTTTCCTGCATGTTGATATAATGCACTTAGCTTTTAATATGCTGACACTTTGGTTTTTTGCTCCAGTTGTAGTAAGCTGGTTAGGAAATTTTTCATTTGTTTTAGTTTATTTTGGAAGTCTTATTTTTGGAAGTCTCCTGACAATGTTATTTCACAAAAACGATTATAATTATCGTGCAGTCGGTGCGTCCGGAGCTGTAACCGGTGTTTTGTATTCTGCAATTTTATTACAGCCGGACATGATGCTGGGAATTTTTGGAATAATTCCGATACCTGCATATCTTTTTGGAATTTTATATTTATTGTATTCTATTTATGGAATGAAGGCCAAAAATGATAACATTGGTCATACGGCACACTTTGGAGGCGCTATAGGAGGGTATTTAATTACTTTGATAAAAGTACCGACAATGTTTGTAGACAATACGTTTATGGTTATCCTTCTGGCGATACCGATTTTGATCCTTTTTGGAATGGCGAAATTGGGAAAATTATAATGCTGGCACAACTTTTGAAAAGCATTTAAAAGAACTATTTAAATATAACAAAAATGAAAAAACTAGTATTATTTTTAACGATCATGTTTATGACTATGTCTTATGGCCAGGAAATCAAACAAATCCCTCTAATCAATGTTAATGGAGAAGGAAAAGTAAAAGTAGCCCCTGATCAGGTTTGTATTTCAGCTACGGTTGAAACAAAAGGGAATAATGCTAAAGACGTCAAAAAGCAAAACGACGAAAAAATGGATGCTGTATTAAAATTCATTAAAAAGATGAATGTGCCAACAGCAGATTTCAAAACAAAACAAGTTACTCTAAATCCGCAATACGATTATGAGAAAAAGAAAACAAGTTATAATGCTACACAAACAGTAGAAATTGTAATGAAAGATTTGTCTAAATATGACGAATTAATGGAAGGTTTGGTACAACAAGGTATTAACCGTCTGGACAAAGTTTCTTTTGAATCATCTAAATTGGCGCAATATGAAACTGAAGCTAGAAAATTAGCGATGAAAGATGCTAAAGCAAAAGCAGAGGAATATGTGTCTGTTTTAGGTCAGAAAGTGGGTAAAGCATTCACTATCTCAGATAATACTCAGGTATATCATCCACAGCCAATGTATGCTGCTATGAGAATGAAAGAATCTGCAGATGCAGGAGCATCAAACGAAACTCTAGCAATTGGTGAAATCGAAATCACTGCAAATGTAAGTGTGAGTTTTGTTTTAGACTAGACATAAATAAATTCCAATAAAAAAAATCCAAATTCCATTTAACCCTGGGATTTGGATTTTTTTTGATGCTTATTTAACCAAAGAGTGCAAGGTAAAAACGCAAAGTTCGCAAAGCTTTAATGAATTAAGCGTTGCGAACTTTGTGTAACCTTTGCGCTCTTTGCGGTTAAAAATATCCTGTATTGGAATTTGGAATTTTTAAAATTTGGAATTTAATTTTTAAAAATTGGTATTTACTTTTTTAGAACGGTCAGCAATATAAGAGATTAACCATGTAACCTGACCTTCTTTTACGAAAAATACTTTTTTGTTTTCTAAGCCCGGAATACCTTCTAATAAACTTACTAATATATTATTTGCAGAAATTAGGTATTGTTGATCGTATGTGCTCAAAACTCTTGCAGCTTCTTTGTTAGTTTTGGCAAGGGTGCTAAATTTGATAAAATTGTTTTTAAGAATTGCATCATAATTCATAACGTCTTCCATGTTTAAAGTAACAAAGTGTTCCTTAACATTTTCATTATAATATAAAGTTGCAAAAGCCCAAACCGCTCCACCTGATAAATAGATTTTCTCTTTTTTAGCTACAGGAGGATTTGCATCAAGCAATTCTTTTATTTTCTTGCGCAGAATCGGATTAAAGTCAAAAGATTTTTCCTGATAAGTCGAAAGGTCATTTGCCTGATTAGGATTTGCAACTGTCTTTTTAACTGCGTCTGTAAGCGTCATTGTACCAAAATCTAACTCTAAAGGAATAAACTGTAATTTGTCGTCTTCAAGTTCATCAATATAGCCGCCTTTTGTAGTTTGTGCTCCAATATCAAGTAATAAAGCGCTGGAAAAATCAACAGGTGGTATTGCACCTTTTACAAGTACTTTAGCCTCTTCATCAACATTTAGTACATCAAAACTTTTATTTGTCAGCGTAGTCATTTTATTTTTTAGAGCATCAATATTACTAGCAGAAGCAAAAACCGGAGCCGCAACTATAAATATATTTTCTTCACGAATTTTGAATTCGTCTCTTAGTTTTTTCAATTGATCCACAACTGTAACACTAATTTTATTCATGTCTTCCTGAGGAATTTCTCCGGTAGCAGCAATATGTTCTGCAAAATTAATTCTTTCGGTAGCAAAGGAAATAATTTTATAA
>SEBM01000450.1 GCA_004296145.1 Flavobacterium sp. | reverse complement strand
TTATCATTTGCATTGTAGTTTAGTTGGCCAGAAATTAAATTTAAACTGTCAATTATGAAAAAAAGAGAGCCAATCAGTCATATAATGACTAAAAGTGTAGTTACAATAAATCAAAATGATGATTTGAAAATAGTAATTGAGAAATTAAAATCAAATTCCATCAGACACATTCCGGTCGTAAATGGTACGGAAGTAATCGGTATTATTAGTCGGACTGATATCAACCGATTAACTTTTGGAGCTTTGTTTGAAGGTCAGGATGGAGCAGATGAAGCTATTTTGGATATGCTTACAATCTCACAAGTTATGACTTCAAAACCCAAAACAGTATCTTCTGATATTATTATAAGAGATTTAGCCGAGATTTTTGTGAAGGAAGAATTTCATGCCTTACCTGTAGTCGATAATGGCCAGCTAAAAGGAATTGTCACCACTACTGATGTGATGAAATATTTATTAGAACAATATGACTAATTTTTAAATAAAAAGGGAGCTTACTAAGCTCCCTTTTTATTATCTGTTTTGCAACCATCCTTCCGGATTATTATTTGAGGTATTTTGAAGAATCAAAAATTTAATAATTGTTTTTCCTGTATCTCCACTTGTTCTTACTTTTCCGATACTTTGTTTGATACTTACTTTATCTCCTTTATTTACAAAGACCTGACTCAGGTTTTGATAAACAGTAAAATAATCTCCATGCTGAATCATAACTGCTCTGTTGATTGGAGATAAAACGATAATACTCGAAACTTCTCCTTCAAATACTGCGCGGGCATTTGCTCCTTGTTCTGTAGTGATTTCTACTCCCGAATTATGAACCGTTAATGAAGGAACAAGCGGGTGTGGCTGATCTCCATAACCAAGAGAAATAAATCCTTTTTCTACCGGCCATGGCAATTTTCCCCTGTTGGCTTTAAAATCGGCCGCCAAAAGTTTTCCTTCCGGCGTCAATGCAATTTTTGATGATGAAACCGGCGCTGTTGGTGCAGATGTTCCATTATCTTTTGCTTTTTCAAGAGCTGCTTTTCTATTGGCCTCAGCAATAGCTTCACGAATCAGACGATCAATTTGTCTGTCAATTCTTTTGGCTTCCTGTTGTTTGCTTCTTGTATCGGCAATAATTTTATTTTTGTCTTTTTTGATTGAATTAACAAGCTTTTGTTGTTCCTTTTTTTCAGCTTCTAAAGCAATTCTTTCTTTATTATTTTCAGAAATAATTTTCTTTTTAACTTGTCTTTGCCCGTCCAGTTTTGCATTAAAATCTACTAATTGTGCGCTTTTTGACTGAATTTCTAAACCTTGGTTTTTTCTGAATGCGGTATATTGTTTTAAATATTGTGCTCTTTTGTAAGCTTGTAAAAAACTTTCAGAAGATAAAATAAACATTGCCCTGCTTTGCTCTGAACGGCTTTTGTATGACTTTAGAATCATTTTAGCATAATCCTCTTTCAGAACTTTCAATTCTCTTTTTAATTTATTAACCTGCAACTGATTAATATACATATCGTTTGTCAAGAGTTTCTCTTGTTTTGTCGTTGTATTAATTAGTTTTTCTTTCAGTTTAATTTTATTTGCCTGAATCAAAATTACGTTTACCGCCGATTTTTCTTTTTTCTTTACCGATTGCAACATTTTTTCGTTATCTCTAATTTCCTGCTGAATCTGAGCTTTTCGCTGTTCAAGTTTTTCTTGTTGCGAATCCTGCCCCCACATAATTGTAGTGGCGCATATTAAAATTAGGCTTAGGAGAAATTTTGGCATGTTTCTATTTTATTTTTGCAAATTTACTTAATTATAACCTTTTTATAACCACTTGGCACGCTATAAGGAAAAGAAAGTTCTTCGTTGAATGAAATATTATTGTAATTTAAATTAATATCTGTTTTTCCTTTTGGCTGAACGGCATTAATTTCTATTGCTGTCGGTAATACTCCCTGATCAAAAACTTTGCTCACAGAGTACTTTATTTCTAACATTCTGTTTTCCGAAGGTTGCGAAATTTGTTCTTTTTGCAACAAATATTTTTCCGGATCAAGGAAAAAGGTTTTTTTGATATTTGAGTCTTTTTCTTCTTCCAGACGCAAAAGATTTTCTACAATTGTCTGTGTATATTTTGCTTTTCTCAAATCATCCAAAGCTTCTCCAACTAATAAATTCTGAACTTTGCTGTAATCCAATTCAGTTCCAAGCCATTTACTAAGGCTTGTAAAATCGCCTTCATAATAAGTACTGTTTATTTTTTCGTAATAACTTACCGATGTTGGGGTAATCAAAGCTTTTGCCATTGTAATTCCGAGGAAACGAACACTTACAAGAATCTGCTTGTCTTTCTCTATTCTGATTTCGGCTGTTACATTCTGACTTTGTTTTTCATCAACATATTTTGCACTTGATTTTATGTATAATGTTTTAAAATCTAATTTGTTATCGTAATGTTTATCTATGGCTTTTTTGTCTGTTTTTGCCTCAACAACTTCTGTTGTATTGTTTTGTACGGCTACCGCTTTTGATTTACATGAAATTGCAAAAACGGACACCAATAGTATCGCTATATATTTTTTCATCTGCATTTAATCTTTTACTTTTTTTTCTTTAATAACTCATTTGCTTTCAAAAAGTATTCCTCTTTTTTCTTCGCGTCTCCCAATCCATTATAAGCTTCACTTAATTGTATATTAAAATTTGCTTCAAGCTTTGTGTCGTCAACGACATAATCAAGCCCCATTTCTAAAACGGTTTTTGCATTTTTAAATTGCTGTAACTGGTTGTTTCCCAAACCTGCATAATAATAAAATTGAGGCTGGCTCGGATAAATTTCAATCATATTCATCGCTCTTTTTGTCATGGGTTCAAATTGTTTTGCCTGGGTATACGCTTCAAGCAAAAGCAAATTTGTTTCACGATCTGTGTCTGAATTTGATTTTAAATCTTTCTCATAATATTTAATGGCATCCTCAAACTGATTTTTGCTGTGATAAAATTTACCCACTTCTTTGGCAACATCAACTTGTTTATCATTATCAAAATAAGAAATTGCTTTTTCTAAATCGGCCGCATATTGCGGATTTTTATTGACGTAAATCAAAAATTCATTAAGTGTTCTGTGTTTTATTTTCGAATCAATTTTTGAACTTGACAAAATCACATTCATTGATTTAATAGGCTAAATGTTGATTAAATGGCTAAAACTTTTACAGCAGATAACATAGGTTAACATTCCTGAAAGTCAGGCTTACTGGATAGCAAACCTAAAATATCAATACTAAAATTTGTGCCTATTGTCTCACAGTGCTTAACGAATACACAGCCTCCTTGTAATAAATATCAAGCCTATGCTGCAAAACCTGACTATAATAGGCTATTCATTTTGTACCTGTTAAAAAATTATGTCGAATACCCCCAGCAATACACCGGCCGTTGTCGGAATTTTGGCACTTTGCCGTATCGGCTTTGAACGTGAGTGCGCCATGGAAATTGAGCGCTGGCTGGGTGAACGCGGCGCTGATGGCTATGTAAAATTTGAAAAATTAGGTGGCCAAGCGATTTGGATTGGTAAATCA
>SEBM01000449.1 GCA_004296145.1 Flavobacterium sp. | reverse complement strand
ATTCCCTGAATCAAAAGCTGTGTTTCTTCTGTAAATTTAGCTTCGATCGTTTTCATTATTAAGCCTAATTGTTCGTGTCCTTTTTCTCCGGATGCAGAAGCCGTTATTAATCCCACTTTTTTATTGGAGAAAACAGTTGTCGAAACACACCATTCCAAAGCATTTTTTAAACTTCCGGGCAAACTGAAAACATATTCCGGTGTACAGATTATTACTCCGGCTGCAGCCTCAATTTTATTTCTGAAAATAGTTACGGTTTCCGGTGAATTTGTATAATCCAAATCCGGATTAAAATGCGGAATACTTTCTAAATCTTCAAATATTTCAACTTCAAAATCTTTATTTATATGTTCTGAAATAAATTTAAGAATTTTAAAATTGCTCGAATTTTTTCTGGTACTTCCTGAAATCGCAACTATTTTTTGTTTTTGAATCGTCATTTGAAATTCTTAATCTAATGAAACAGCAAAATTTACTGCTGCTTCTGAATGTATTTTTGTGGTATCAAAAACCGGAACCGAAACATCTTCCTGACTAATCAATAACGGAATTTCGGTACAACCGAGAATAATTCCTTCTGCTCCGTTCTCAATTAATTTATCAATGATATTAAGATAAGCCCTCTTAGTTTGTTCTTTAATTATGCCACGTCCTAATTCATCTTTTAAGGTTTGCTGAATAAAATCTCTTTCTCCCTGCAAATGCGGAACAATTGCTTCTACATTATTTTCGGCTAATTTATTTAGGTAAAAGTCCATTTCCATGGTAAATTTTGTACCCAATAAACCCACCTTTTTCAATCCTTGTTTATTAATTGCATTTGCTGTCGCTGTTGCCACATGAATAATAGGAAGCTGTATTTCTTTTTCCAGTCTGTCAGAAACTGCATGGGCTGTATTGGCACACAAAACAATACCTTCGGCGCCACTTTTTTCTAAACTTTTGCAGGCATTTAAAAGCAATTTAAAACTGGCATCCCAATCTCCGTTATTATTATTTCTTTGAAATTCATCAAAATTTAAAGAATAAATAATACACTCGGCAAAGTTGAGTCCGCCCAGTTTTTCATTTATTCCTTCATTAATATATCTGTAATAATCAATTGTCGAAACCCAACTGATTCCGCCTACAAGTCCTAGTTTTTTCATTTGTATGTTCTCTGTTTTGAGATTTTATAATTTGTTCTTTACAATCGTGTACTAACCATATCTTTCTTCATCAATTGCAATTCATCTGTCAATTTATTGCGCTGAAAAAAATCGGCAAGTTCATTAAGTCTTTTTTTATTATCGTAATTAATACCTGCATGCAATTTTCTTTGGCAGTTAGAACATAACCGAATCGAATGTTCATCTGTTTCCGGCAAACTATTAGTTCCGTTCATCACACAATTTGCATCAATACAATGATGCAATCCAAACATATGTCCAATTTCGTGTGAACATATTTTTGTGAGTCTTGATAAACATAAATTAAAATTGGCATCCGTTAATTTTTCGTCTTGTAATCTGTAAATTGAACTTACCCCTATTTTTTGGCTGTAAGATGCTAATCCAAAAACAAAATTCCATTCCGGTTTTGGGTACAAATCTTTTTCTGTTAGTGCCATCAAAGCAATTCTGTTAGCCGGGTTTTCTTTTTTGAGAACGCTGTCCAGAATATAACCAGCCAGCAATTGCTCATAGTTATCAGTCAGTTTTCTTCTGGCATGAGCGGGAATAATATTATCTGAAGATTTCTTTTCTATTTTGGTTTCTAATTGAAAATATATTTCGAGATATTCTCTAAGTAACTCAATTTGTTTATTTTGTAACTCTGTAAAATTACCAATTGGTTTAATGTAAATAATATTAGAATCCGGTGTCGGAGTAATATGTTTCGAATTCATAAATTGTTCAAAACTCTGTCCTTTCTCTTTATGTTCAAACAACCATTCGCCTGGCGCGGGCGTCGATAATTTAATATCGTTATTTTTTATATCCCTAAAATAAGGTTCTTCTTTATAAACTGTTTTTTCTTTAAGAAGTTGATCTTCTTTTTTCGAAGAATGACAAGAACATAAAAGTACGATTGCTAAAAGAAAAAGTTTCTTCATATATTATATTGGTTTTGGTTTAGATTAAATGATGTGAAATAAATTCGCAACTTGTCTTTATAGCATCAAAAGAATTATTGGCAGCGAAATTATTTTCCTGTTCTACAAAAAAATGTTTCATTCCCGCTTGTTTTGCTTGTTTAAAAATAGGTTTAAAATCTATAGAACCCGAACCAACTTCTGTATTTAATTCTGGTTTGAGTTTATCCATATCTTTTACATGCCACATTTTAAAACGTCCCGGATTTTCTTTGAATAATTGTATAGGATCATTTCCGGAACGGACAACCCAATACAAATCCATTTCAAAAAAAACTAAATCTTTATCTGTTTCTTTTAATAAAATCTCATAACCTTTTGTTCCATTATGGTTTTGGAATTCAAAATCATGATTATGATAAGCGAGTTTTAAACCGGCTTTATGACACATTTTTCCGGCTTCGTTTAATCTACTGGCGATTTTTTTATAGTCGTCAATATTTTGTCTAAAAGGCGGATCAACCCACGGAATTGTCAGGTATTCGCTTTTGAGGATTTTGGCGGCAATAATAGCAGCTTCGAGTTCGGCGGTATTTCCGTCAGCCAGAAAACTTCCGATTCCGTAATGACCACTTACCGCTTTTAATTTATTGGCATCCAGAATTTTCTTTAATTCCATTGGAGACAAACCCCAGAATTGATCTTTTATAGAAAAACCATACGTTTCTACAGTTGTAAATCCTGCCGAAGCTACTTTTTCTAAAGTCGTTTTTATATCCTTCGGAAGTTCATCGCGCAGGGTATACAACTGCAAACCTATTTCTTTTTTATCCATACTAAATGCAAATGAAGGCATTGCCAAAACTGCAGCAGTTGCCAGACTGCTATTAATTATAAAGGTTCGTCGGGAAGTCATGATCTTTTTAATTTAAAGTAAAACTACTTTTATTTCTCAGATTTTGAATCATCAAAATTATCGAAATAAGTAAAATCTTTAGTTATTTTTCCGTTCTCAATTGTAAAAATTGTACAAATAGGCAGCTTAAATTTGGTACTGTCAGCCGCAGTTCCTGTTGAAACAAATTCGACTATAATATGTTTTTCGTCTGAAGGATAAATATTGACAACCTCATCGTGCAAATTAGGAAAAATGGCATTGAGTTGTGTGTATTTATCTATCGTTTGTTTTCTGGTTTGTGTTGTCATTTCTGTACCAAATGAAGGATCTTTAAAATCAGAAACGGGCGAATACATATTGGCCAGCTCTTTCCATTGATGTTTGTTGAAATATTCAAAATACTGTTTTACTATTTTTTCTTTTTCTGTCGGATCCAGTTTTGAAACCTGAGGCTGGTTGTTACATGAAAAAAGTGAAAAAGCAGTAATAAACAAAAGAAGTATATTTTTCATCCTGATTATATTTAAACGGTTAATTTTTAAATAAATAAATTCATCAAAATATTTTAATTAAAAATAGTAAAAACCTACACA
>SEBM01000448.1 GCA_004296145.1 Flavobacterium sp. | reverse complement strand
CTAAAGATGAATAAATAATTGGGAGTTTTTGGTTTATTTAGGATCTAACTGGATTGATTTATATGCCTTAGAAACTAACCAGAACAGCAAAATTTCCAGAAGTAACATTCACAAAAAATTTAAAAGGAAATTATATTCCAATCCGATTACTTTCTGAAGACGGTAATTTCTATTATAAATTATTCAAAATCCAATCAACTTCAGACACAAGTATAAAAGCAACAATCGCCCAGGAAGCTTTTGATGCGTTGCATAACTTTAAAATGGAAGGCACTCCTTTTCCGAAATTTTCATTTAAAGATTTAGATGGAAACGTAGTTTCAAACGAAACGATGAAAGGAAAAATCATCGTTATCAAATGTTGGTATATTCATTGTGCGGCTTGTATTAAAGAATTTCCACATGTCAACGAATTGGTTTCAAAATACAAAGACAGAAAAGATATTGTTTTTGTAAGCCTTGCCGAAGACAATCCTGAGCAATTAAAAGCGTTTTTAGCGAAAAGACCATTATCGTATTCCGTTATTCCGGATATGAAAGTATATATGAATGAAACGTTGCAGTTAAATGCATTTCCAACCCATTTTATCTTAGATAAAGAAGGCACAATCAAAAAAGTAGTTTCTAATTACGAAAGCCTCGAAGTTGCGTTGTCGAAAGAAAGCGCTTTGTGAATTTTTTGAACCATATAAGTTATATAATCTAATTTAAGTGTAACGCTTAAAAAAGCAAACCGAAAGACTTTTATATAGATTAACCCAAAGTTTGTCATTTCGACGAAGGAGAAATCTCCGTAAGTAACTCCGCAATGAAAGTTCAATCTTTGTCGAGCTGCTCGTGGAGATTTCTCCTTCGTCGAAATGACAAAAATGAGAAAAGAAACTTTGCGCCTCAGCAAATTTGGAAGATTAAAAAATAAGCGTTCTGTTTTTAAATGAACTTATATAGCTTATATGGTTCAAAAAAACTTAGACCCTTTGTACCTTTGCAACTCTGAACCTTTTTCACTACTTTTGCACCAAATTAATTAAAAAGACATTCATGTTAACAGTCAATAATTTATCAGTACAATTTGGCAAACGAATTTTGTTTGACGAAGTAAATACTACATTCACTCACGGAAATATTTACGGCGTTATTGGAGCCAATGGTGCTGGAAAATCTACTTTTCTTAAAATCATCTCGGGCGATATGGACCCGACTTCTGGTCATATTCATTTAGAACCGGGAAAACGTATGTCGGTTTTAAACCAGAACCACAACATGTTCGACGAGCATACCGTTTTGGAAACCGTTTTGATGGGAAATAAAGTTTTGTACGCTGTTAAAAAAGAAATGGATGAGCTTTATTTAGACTACAACGACAAAAACGCTGACAGAATCGGAGAATTGCAAGTGCAGTTTGAAGAAATGAATGGTTGGAATGCAGATTCTGATGCGGCATCGATGTTGTCTAACTTAGGAATCAACGAAGAACACCATTATACATTAATGGGGGATATGGAAGGAAAAATGAAAGTACGTGTGCTTTTGGCGCAGGCACTTTTCGGAAATCCTGATGTATTGATTATGGATGAGCCTACCAACGACCTGGATTTCGAGACAATTGCCTGGTTAGAAAATTTCTTAGCAAACTACGAAAACACTGTAATCGTTGTATCGCACGACCGTCACTTTTTAGATGCGGTTTGTACACATATTTCTGATATTGATTTCGGAAAAATAAACCATTATTCCGGAAACTATACGTTCTGGTACGAGTCTAGCCAATTAGCGGCAAAACAACGTGCACAACAGAATAAAAAAGCAGAAGAAAAGAAACAGGAATTAGAAGAATTTATTCGTCGTTTCAGCGCGAATGTTGCAAAATCAAAACAGGCAACTTCCCGTAAAAAAATGATTTCTAAATTGAATATTTCTGAAATTAAACCTTCAAGCCGTCGTTATCCTGCGATTATCTTTGATCAGGATCGTGAAGCGGGAGATCAGATTTTGAATGTAGAAAACTTATCAGCTTCTGTAGATGGAGAAGTTTTGTTTAAAGATGTGGATTTGAATATGGCAAAAGGCGACAAAATCGTTCTTTTCTCTAAAGATTCACGTGCAACTACGGCTTTCTACGAAATCTTAAACAACAATCAACAAGCAGATTCAGGAACTTTTGACTGGGGAATTACAACAAACCAGGCGTATTTACCAGCAGAAAACCATTCTTTCTTCGAAAATGATCTGACTTTGGTAGATTGGTTACGTCAATACGCAAAAACAGAAGAAGAACGTGATGAAGTTTTCATCAGAGGATTTTTAGGGAAAATGATTTTCTCCGGAGAAGAAGCTTTAAAAACATCCAGAGTTTTATCAGGAGGAGAAAAAGTTCGTTGTATGTTATCAAGAATGATGATGGAACGTGCTAATATCTTAATGCTGGACGAACCAACGAATCACTTAGATTTGGAATCTATTACAGCTTTTAATAACTCATTAAAAAACTTTAAAGGT
The DNA here is from genome assembly GCA_004296145.1 of Flavobacterium sp. Lineage (GTDB taxonomy): Bacteria > Bacteroidota > Bacteroidia > Flavobacteriales > Flavobacteriaceae > Flavobacterium. Next base: position 1,084 of record SEBM01000448.1, on the reverse strand, counting down.
TCTGTAATTTTTACTACGCATGACCACGAGTTTGCACAAACTGTAGGTAACAGAGTAGTAGAACTTACACCAAACGGAGTAATCGACCGCTACATGACATTTGATGAATATCTTGATGATGAAAAGATTCAGGAACAAAGAAAAAAGATGTATAATCTTTAATAAAAACAAAAATCCCCGTTATTCTCATAACGGGGATTTTTTTATGTTTTACTTTTTGAAAAGTCTGGCGAAAATCCAGATAACAATTGCGATTATAAAAATCACTATAAATATACCGAATCCCATTCCGGCTTTAAAAATGTCTCCAATTGCTTCGCAGCTTGTAAATGAAAATAGTATAACGAATACCATTAACATACGTGTAATTTTATTTTGCATGACGTTGTCGTTTTAATTGAAATAATTATTTACTTGTTTTGTATTATTAAAATTACCTCAATAAAAAGGAAAACGTCTTATATAATTTTTTGGAAATGTTTTATGATTTGGATTTGATTTTAATTTCGATATAATGGAAAAGAGCCATAGGCTCGAAAAATATTGTAGGGCCGGATTTTAATCCGGTTTAAAAAAAAATTTCAGAATAAAAAAGAACCCTAGGTTCGGCAGATATTTCTTAACGTATAAAAATGAATCGTTCCTTCGGAACTTTATGCATATTTGTTATATTTCAACGGATTAATCCCGAGGCTTCGGGACGTTGCTACAATATGAATCATTCCTTCGGAATTAAAAAAAACTTAAAATTGTAGCTTACTTTATTTTCTGATGACTTTAATTTCCAGAAACACCAGTCTAACTATAACAATGATTTCTCCCAAAAAGTAAATAATACCAAAAATAGAAACGTTCTTATAATTGTAGATTAAGATACCAAATGTTAGAATACAATAAAGAATGTTGGCAGTACAGATAACTTTTAAAAACGACTTCCAATTTTGTTTTGAAAAAAAATAACAGCTCATGGAATAAATAGAAAAAATCAAAGCAAGCAATGAAAGATATTCGAAAACATCTTTTGGTAAACCAAAAAAAGCATTGAAATTTCTAAGGATAAAATAGAGTAGAAGTGTAGTTACTA
>SEBM01000447.1 GCA_004296145.1 Flavobacterium sp. | reverse complement strand
TTTCTATAGAGAATACACTATTCTCTTTTGCATTGAAATCTGAAGCAGCAGAAATTTTTGAAGACTGCAACACTATATTTACCGGAATTGGTAAAGTAAATGCGGCTTATGAATTAACAAAAGCAATCCAAATCAAAAAACCGTCCTTAATTGTCAATCTCGGATCTGCAGGAAGTAATTATTTTCAGAAAGGTGATGTTGTTTGCTGTACTAAATTTGTACAGAGAGATATGGATGTGAGAGGTTTAGGTTTTGAATTATACGAAACCCCGCTATCAGGATTACCTTCGATATTAGAATATGGTTTACTTATGGAAGGATTACAGGAAGGTATTTGTGGTACCGGAGATAATTTTGAAATGGGCCACAATGCAACGCTTTATAATGTAGTGGATATGGAAGCTTATGCGCTGGCAATGATTGCAATGAAAGAAAATATTCCGTTTTTGTGTTTAAAATATATTTCTGACGGAGCCGATGATAATGCAGCCGAAGACTGGGCCGTACAAGTCCACAAGGCTGCTCTTGCTTATGGATCTATACTGAAATTGAACAAAAATGATGTCCTAATATAAAGAACGCTGATTAAACAGATTTGCTTCGCAAAAACGCGGATTTAAACGGATTTTTTTATAGTTTTAAAAAATCCGTTTAAATCCGCGTCTTCGTCATAACGAATCCCTTTAATCAACGTCATAATATACAGTTGTTAAAGAATACAACAAATTACTATTCCTTAATTAAGACAATAACAGCCTTATATCCTGTACCAACATTCCATTCGCTTGATGAAATAACAACTCCTTTATCATCAAAAACCTGAAATTCAGCTGTATTTGGAGAAGCAAAACCTTCGTTCAAAGCTTCGATATCAATTTTATTCGCGCCTTGTACTAAGTCTATTTTGAGGGTTTTAAACTCTCCGTCAAGACTCACTTCCGGCTGAATTACTTTATCGTTTAAATACACTTTTACTTTGTCGCCATCAACAAAAGCAGCATCGCGATAACGAATAGTAGAAGTTAATCCTGTTGTTTTAAAATTTCCTAAAAATTGATTTCTTCTGTAAAAAATACCTTCAACATTGGCTTCCTGCTTGTAGATATTGGTATTTTTAAAAAGTTCATCCGGATTGATTTTATAAGGATCCGGTTTTTCTGCCACAACCGGCGGATCGTTTTTTGGCGGCGCTTCTTTTGGCGGCGGAACTTCTTTATTATTCGCATCCTTTGGCGGAATCGGAGTAAACTTTTTGTTCAATTCATCTTGAGCACGACCCTGCAGTGAAAATGCAAGTATGGCTGATAAAAATAAAATCTTTTTCATATTTAAATTGTAAATAAATGACACGTTAATAACTAATTAAATAACATTTAAATATTGCATTTATTGCCCTTAAGGAAATGAATTGCAAAAAAAGAATACAGATTTTATAATTTTAAAAGCTCATTATTAGCGGTTTATGGTTATAGTTTTTTCAGTTAAATTTTTCCAATAACGTTTTGGCATATGCTGAAGATGAAGTTTCATGTTTTTTCTGGATTCAATATTGACACTCGAAAAATAACGTCCCCAAAGTATCTGAAAAAATTCTTCTTCGCTATCACATATTTCAGTCATAGTTTTAGAAGAAGTTATATTAGAATCAAACTGAAGAGATACAGCAGATGTTTCTTCAAGATCATAATAAATTCCGTATTTGCGTTTGGCGTCATAAATAAGCCAGCGCTGATCAGCATAACGGCTTTTAAAATGATTTTCTATAAGCGGCAGCACATTACATTCAGGCTCAATAATCGCGTAATATAACTGATCTTTTGTTAGTTTAAAACGAACAAAAGCTTTCATGCGGTGACTTTCTCTTCGGGTTATTTTGGCTGCTTTTCTCACATCCCAGACATCATTATTACTGAAATCTTCTTCCACATTTTTTGGACTCGAAAAAACATATCTGGCAAACCGAAACATAATATCTTCTGCAAAATCAACTTCAGAAAAAAAGGTTTTATAGATTCTTTGAAAACCTTCTTCTGAAAGTTTTTGTTTTAAACCATCTGAAACCCGTTTTGCTTTCTCAAAATCTGTTGTAACAGAATGTGTTGTAGCAAAAAGCAAAGCATTTGAATCTTCTGTTTTAGCAAAAATAACATCCTGCAATTTGAATTCATAAATCTCAAATACGGCGGTAAGCCAGCCTTCATAGGTTCCGTCATAAATTATTTGTATCATTTTTCAATTGCTTAAAATAAAGAAAGCTGGTTCGAAAAATCATTTTGATATTTGCTTTTTTGAGCGTCCAGAATATGATCTTTGATTTGTAAAGCCGTCAAATCTTTATGAAGCAAAAAGGGCGAACTAAAAGCCAGAAAATATTTAGAACGACTGTACGCAATTCCCATTTTTTGCAAATCCTCCGGAACCAGTTTTTTAAATTTCCTTGCTGCTACAATTTTTTTTGCACTCAAAAAACCAATCCCGGGAATTCGCTTAATCAATTCAATATCAGCTGTGTTGATGTCAACTGGAAACTGATTCATATTTCGTAAAGCCCATCCTAATTTTGGATCAATATCCAGATCAAGATTTGGCTGATTAAATCCCACGATTTCATTTACATTAAATCCGTAATAACGTATTAACCAATCTGCCTGATACAAACGGTTTTCTCGTATAATCGGCACGGGCGTACCAATAATAGGAAGTCTGTTGTCGTGACTGATAGGCACATATCCCGAATAATAAACCCGTCTCATATTCATTTGCTGATAAAAATAATCGGCCATGCCCAAAATTTCGAGATCACTTTCTTTTGTCGCCCCGATTACCATTTGTGTACTTTGACCGGCGGGCGCAAAGAGAGGCGCTTTATAATTTTGTTTTCGTTCTTCTTTATGGCCTGCAATTTCAGTTTTAAGATATTGCATTGGCTTAATAACATCTTTATGATTTTTATCGGGAGCCAGTAATTTAAGGCTTTGTTCTGTTGGCATTTCAACGTTAACGCTTAAACGATCAGCATACATTCCGGCTTCTTTTAGCAATTCATCGCTGGCTCCGGGAATTGCTTTTAAATGAATATATCCATTAAAGTTTTGTTCCAGTCTCAGTTTTTTGGCAATTCTCACCAAACGTTCCATCGTATAATCAGGATTATCAAAAATTCCCGAACTCAAAAATAATCCTTCAATATAATTTCTTCTGTAAAAACCAATTGTCAGATCTACAACCTCATCCACAGTAAAAGCGGCACGTTTGATATCGTTGCTTTTTCTGGAAACACAATAGGCACAATCAAAAATACAATGATTGGTGAGGAGGATTTTTAGCAAAGCCACACAACGTCCGTCTTCGGTATACGAATGACAAATTCCTGAACCGCTGGAATTGCCCAAACCTTTGTCTTTGTTTTTTCTGTTACTCTGGCCAGACGAACACGATACATCATATTTTGCGGCATCAGACAAAATTTCTAACTTTTGTAATACTCTTTCCTTCAGCATCTTTCTAGTGTTTTGTGGGATTTAAATCAAATTTTTGGATACTTCAAAATTAGTTTAATTCAGAACAATTTGTAATAATGTAGTTG
>SEBM01000446.1 GCA_004296145.1 Flavobacterium sp. | reverse complement strand
TAATGTTAGATTTTAAATTTAAAATTTATTATTCTGAATCATTTCTTACTTAGTTTTTTTTATAATTCTCATTGCCCTGCTTTAGCAGGTGGGGCAATTTTTATTCAATTTTAAAATTTAATTTAATATCGATGAAAAACATCATAACACTGGTTCTATTTACCATATTATTTTCCTGTACCGATAATAATGTGATGCAGCAATATGACAAAGCGCAAAAACACGTTATAGTGAATGTGAAAGGCTATTCTAATCCGGATGTGCTACAATTGAGGCACAATGGCTCTTCAGTCACTATTAATGGAAATACTTCTTATACCAATAAAATAGAAACTCAGATCGAATTTGTGCTCAATGAAGGTGAGACTGATGAACTTGCAATTTACAATAATCAAACTGGGGCACAAATCGCAAAATATAATATCAATTACAATAATTTTAAAGATTTTGAAAACCTGAATTTCTTTAATCTTCCTGGGATTTTTCTTAAAACCTATGCCATAAAACCTCAGGTAAACCTTGGGAAAGTAGGCTTTGAATTTATCTTTCCAAATTTAGGTGAGTTTTCAGGATCTTCTCTTATCAACGTGAAGGGAGTTCTGAAAAGGGAAAACGGAGTAGTCCTGGCTGAATTTGAAAGCATCGGAAAAGATGACTTCACAGCTGTTAAAATCTATAATTTTTTCAGTACGACAGCGCCGGTCTATTTAGAATTATACAAACCCGGAACTACAGAACCTTTTACGGGGTCTAATTTGATTCAGGTTAAAATAAAGCAGGATATTGGGGCTAATATGATTGTTATTCAGGAAAAGATGGATAATGGTATTTTGGTCGTAAAGGGTGATATTGATGTTGCTGATTATTTATAGAACAATGAGAAAAATAAATATTTTTTTTAAATTTCAGGTATTTCTAATGACATTGATTGCCATTGCCACAATGTCGTGCAGAGAAGATGAGGGCTTACCAGAATTTCCTGAAGGAAGTACAGAATCAGTAAATATGTGGGTTCAGGACAGTATGAGACGCTATTATTATTGGGCAGATCAAATACCAGCAAAACCAGATTATCATCTTCCGGTAAAAGATTTTTTCAAAAGCTTATTATCTCCTCAGGATCGCTTTTCTTACATTGTTGATACAAAAGATACTTCCACGTATCCACGTTCTATCCGCGGAATGTATGGTTTCGATTATGCTATTTTACAGCTGGGAAATGGTGATGTTGTTACCGTAATAAAAGTTGTACTCAGCAATTCTCCGGCAATGAATGCCGGATTAAAAAGAGGAATGATGATCACAAAAATTAACGGAACTGCAATTACAGCTTCCAATGCAGAACAGTTAACATCCTCGCTTCCCAATCAAAACGTTATTCATCTCACCGTAGGAGATTGGCAGAATAATACAATTATTAATGAGAAAAATACAACAGTATATTACGGATATTCTTTTGATCAGCCTATAATTTCTAAAATTTTTGAAGAAGCCGGCAAAAAGACCGGGTATCTCTATATCTACGATTTTCCCGATGGGATGACGCAGAACTTGAATCAGAAATTCAATGCATTTAAAACAGCTGGAGTACAGGAATTAATTATTGATCTTCGATACAATTACGGTGGTTCGGTGTCATCTGCGGCAGCACTTTGTGCACTAATACCGTCCGGGATAACAGGCAATTCGCAATTTATAACCTATAAAGGAAATAAGAACGGGGGAGAAGTAAAAAGAACATTCGCACAACAGATTGCTTACGATCCCAATGCTATTGATTTTAATACGCTTCATGCCAATTCATTAGGTTTAAATAAGGTATATGTTCTTACTTCAAGCAGTACTGCTTCGGCTTCGGAAATTGTCATCAATAATTTAAAGCCTTACATGCAGGTTATTCAGGTTGGTGAAAAAACATTAGGTAAAGATATGGCAGGCTTTGCGATTGAGGACAAACGAAAACCTAAAAAGATTTCGTGGCAATTACATCCTGTTATTTATAGAGTTTTCAATGCAAACGGAGAAGGCGGCTACAACAACGGAATTGATCCACAGATTATTGTGGATGAATATACTTCGTTGCCTCTCTTACCTTTGGGTGACTCTGGGGAAACTTTGATTTCATCTGCTTTACACAAGATTTATTCAAAATCATCTAATGGTAAATTGGTTTCCGATAAAAAAGTGAAGGTTTTATCTGAAAGTGAAAAACCTTTTGATTAGATTTTCAGATAGTAGTTACGATGATTTCTAAATTTATTTTTGTTCTAAAAATATATGAAAAATTGAGGTGTACAGGCGAAATGTATCAATTATCACTGTCACATTCGGGAAATGCTAATTATCTAATTTACAGTAATTTATAAGGTTTGAGGTGTACAGAAGTAGTACAAATGCATATTTGAATTTAGTGTAAAATATTGTAAAATATTGGTTTACAAGTGTTTATTGCGACGAGATTCGTGCGGAAAAGTAGAAAAAAAGATGTTGCAGCATCTTAATCGTGTACTACTTTTGTACACCTCGATATTCATAAACCACCATTAATAAAGACTTCTTTAGATACTGTATCGGAAAGTAGCCATCGCAAAATAAACAATCAAAAACCTCTATTAATAGATTATAGAGCCTTATTTATAGGGCTTTTTCTTTTTTATAAATATACGTTTCTTTTGCGTTGTTTTTTTGTAATCGGTACAAAATTATTTCAACACTTGCACCCGCCAGAGAATATATGGGTGATGCCGCAAATGATGCTATTGATACAATCGATCAGGTTGCAACAATGGGAATTATGATGATGGAAGCAATTGACGGAACAGTTAAAGCTGTACAGGCTGCATTAGATAGTGCTTCATGGTCAAATTGGATTACAGCTATTATATCAATTATCTACACAGTAATAAAAGCGGTTGTTTACCTATTCAGTTGGATTGCAGGAAATAAGACAAAAAAAATAAATCGTGAAATAAAGTCATGGCAGGCAGCGGTTGACGGTCTTAAAAATTCTTACGAGGATTTACAGAGAGTAATTGAAAAAAACCGCCGGAGAAGGTCAGTTGACGATGCAGTGTGAAATAATTTCAAACCTAAAAGAGCAGCAGAGAATTCTTGAACAAATAAGACAAGCTGAATCTAAAAAGAAAAAAGCCGATCAGGATAAAATATCAGGTTACACAGATGATATTCACCCAATTCATGTTCAGATACAAAAAACGGTTGATGATTTTAAACTTTCAATTTTAACAGTTGATTTTAAAGATTTTGCTCAAAGCCTTTCAAATTCATTAGTTGAAGCATTCGGAAAAGGAGAAGATGCAGCGCTTTCTTTTGAAAAGGTAGCAGATGAGGTAATGAAAAACTCTGTTATCAATGCTTTGAAAATTAAATTCCTTCAGCCAGTTGCGCAGGAATTCGTTGATAAACTTTATTCCTCAATGGGATTTGGTGGAAATGGTGGAAATCAGTATCAGAAAAATACGCTTGCAAATTATAAGGCTGCAATAGCTGAAATATATAATAAGTTGAAGACAGCAAATTCTTTGTCGGCTGTAGATTTAAACGGGTTAAAAAAATACTGTGAGGAACTT
>SEBM01000445.1 GCA_004296145.1 Flavobacterium sp. | reverse complement strand
CCCAAAAGGACTTCCCTATCTATTCTTCACAGAAATGTGGGAGCGTTTCGGCTATTATCTTATCCTCGGAATTTTTGTTCTGTACATGATCGACAGCGAAAAAGGCGGATTGGCGTTTGACGATAAAAATGCTGATGATATTTTCGGAACTTTCATCGCCTTAACGTATTTGACTCCTTTTCTGGGAGGATTTTTAGCTGACAGGGTTTTAGGATATATAAAAGCTATTTACATTGGAGGTTTTCTGATGGGATTGGGTTATCTAGGAGTCGGTTTTTTCAAAGAACTGCCTCTTTTTTATGCTTCTTTGGCATTAATAATTATCGGAAACGGATTTTTCAAGCCTAGCATTTCTACATTGTTGGGAAATTTGTACAACGAAGAACCTTTTAAAGCCAATAAAGATGCTGGTTACAACATTTTTTATATGGGAATCAACATTGGTGCTTTTGTCTGCAATATTATTGCGGCTTTCATGCGTAATAAATACGGATGGGGACCTGCATTTATGACTGCAGGTGTAGGAATGTTTGTCGGATTATTAGTTTTCACTATCGGTAGACAGCACATTCTCAAGGCCAATGTTTTGAAACCGGTTCAGGAGGGAGACACAAAAATTTCTGATATTTTATTGAAAGTATTTTTACCTGCAATTATTTTTGGATTGATCGGATGGTTTATCCCAAACAATATTTTCGGAAGCGACAGTACAGATGCATTTATTTTCGCATGTGTTCCGGTCATTTATTTCTATGTCATGTTATATGTAAAAGCAAATGCAGAAGATAAAAAGCCAATTGGTGCTTTGCTAGCAATTTTTGCTGTAAGCTTAATGTTTTGGGCAGTTTTCAAGCAAAACGGAACGGCATTGACACGTTGGGCAAATTATTATACAGACAGAACAGTTCCTGCTTCTTTAGAAAAACCATTGGAAGGTATTTATTTAGTTGATAAAAAAGATTTTCAGGATAAAGAAGTCTCAGTTTATGATGACCAGTATCAGGTAAAAAAAGATAAAGATGGAAATGCTTTAAGAGAGCAGGGAAAAGATATTTATTTCAGAAATATTTCTCCAGGTGAGCGTAAAAAATTGGAGGCAGATCCTAGCCAACAAGTTAGTTTATACAATACAGAATTATTTCAGTCGATCAATCCGGGTTGGGTAATTGCATTCACACCGGTTGTCGTAGCATTTTTTATGATGCTCCGAAGAAAAGGAAAAGAACCAAGCACTCCATCAAAAATTGTTTTAGGTCTATTCATTTCGGCATTATCATGTTTGGTGATGGTGGGAGCAGTGTATGCCGGACAAAACGGACTCATCAAAGTTTCAGCTTTGTGGCTTGTCGCCGCTTATGGAGTAATCACAATCGGTGAACTTTGTCTTTCTCCGATGGGATTATCTTTGGTTTCAAAACTTTCTCCACCGAGGTTAACAGCTTTGATGATGGGCGGCTTCTTCCTCTCGACATCAATCGGGAACAAACTTTCGGGAGTTTTAGCGAGTTTTTGGTATGATTACGATAACAAGGCCAACTTATTTATTGTAAATTTTGGATTACTACTTTTAGCAACGCTTTTAGGATTATCCATTTTAAAAAGATTAAACAAAATAATGAAAGAGAAAGGAGTCAACTAAATTTTCTTTTAATATCAATATGCTAAAGCTGTAGAATCATTCTGCAGCTTTTTTGTTTAAAATAAAATTAAAACCTTGTCAAAAACTCAAAAAAAACTATATTTGCTAGTCTTAACAAAAAATTAACAATTAATATATGGATACAGCAGTTCAGTCGAAGACTAAACACCCTAAAGGATTATGGGTTCTATTCGGAACAGAGATGTGGGAACGTTTCAACTTTTACGGAATGAGAGCATTGCTTACTTTATTTATGGTAAACTCTCTCTTAATGAAGGAAGGAGATGTTACCATAATATATGGTGGCTTTTTGGCTCTATGTTATCTAACACCAATGTTGGGAGGTTTTATCGCAGACCGATTTTTAGGAAATAGATACTGTATCATTGTAGGAGGAGCATTAATGGCACTTGGACAATTTTTAATGTTTATGAGTGCATCAACATTTGATTCCAATTTGGGATCTGCACAAACATTAATGTGGATTGCTTTGGGGGTAATCATTTTCGGGAATGGTTTTTTCAAACCTAATATTTCTTCGATGGTAGGAAGCCTTTATCCAAAGCAGGAAAAATCTAAATTGGATTCTGCGTTTACGATTTTCTATATGGGGATCAACTTAGGAGCATTTTTAGGTCAATTTATCTGTCCATTTTTAGGAGATGTAAAAGATTCTAACGGTTTAAGAGATATTCATGCTTTTAAATGGGGATTTTTAGCAGCTTCAATCGCGATGACAATTGGAACATTAACTTTCATTTTACTTAAAAATAAATATGTTGTAACACCAGAAGGAAGACCAATCGGTGGTTTACCTAGTGAGAGCACAGCAGAAGATTTTGAAGAAGGTGAATCACAAACTGCCAAATTCTCAGGAAAATCTATTGGTATTGCAGTTGTTGTTTTCTTAGTAACTTTCTTCGGATTTCAATATTTATTTATTAACAAAGTTGGATTTAGTTCTGTGGGGATGGGAGAATTTGTGAAAGCAGTAATCTATCCATTCATTTATTCTATGGGACTTGCTTTGGCTTATTTAATAATGTCTGCAACTGAAAATAAAGTAGAAAGAGATAGAATCTGGGTAATCTATATCGTATCCTTTTTCATCATATTCTTTTGGGCAGCTTTCGAACAAGCAGGATCATCATTGACATTCATTGCAGATAATCAAACAGACAGACATATTTTTGGTTGGAATATGCCGCCATCAATGGTTCAGATATTCAATGGTTTGTTTATTGTAGTTTTGGCGGTTCCATTCAGTATGCTTTGGGATAAATTACGAGCTAATAAAAAAGAGCCAGTTTCACCTTTAAAACAAGCGATTGGACTTGGATTGATCGCTTTAAGCTATTTGATAATCGCTTACAACGTTAAAGATTTAGGAAATACTGGTTTACTTGCCGTTAAATGGTTGATTTTACTTTATTTAATACAAACAATGGGTGAACTATGTTTATCTCCAATTGGTTTATCTTTAGTTGGAAAATTAGCCCCTAAAAGATTTGCATCACTTTTATTTGGTGTATTTTTTATTGCAAATGCAGCAGGTTACGCTTTGTCAGGTACTTTAGGATCTATTTTACCAGCAACAGGTGATAAATTCTTAAAAGCAAAAGAGTTAGGTATTAATCTTCAGGATGTTTTAGATAAAAAAGTTTCTTTAAGTGCAGATCAGCAATCACTTTTAGATAAAGAACAAATTTCAACTGTTTACAATAGTTTTGCAGGATTTGAAATTCATAATTTATTTGAGTTTTTCATGGTTTTTGTTATCTTATGTGGAATTGCAGGAGCAATATTAGCATTTATATCTCCGATTTTGAAAAAAATGATGCACGGTGTAAACTAATACATCATCAAAATATTTTTTAAACCTCTGATTTTTCAGAGGTTTTTTTTTACATTAGTAGATTGTAAAGAAGTAACCTTTTTTTTAACAAATTATTCATCACTTTAATCAC
>SEBM01000025.1 GCA_004296145.1 Flavobacterium sp. | reverse complement strand
ATGTTAAAGATTATAACTTAAACTTTTTACTATAAATATTTTTCAAATCATTTTCGAACAAAGTATAAGGATCATTATAAAATGTAATAAAATCGGGCACACTAATTTGTCCGGGAAATGGAGCGTAAAAATGTGTCTCGCTTTTTGAATCATTTCTCCAAACCAAAACATAAGCCAATTGCAAATTTTCAGATTTTAGCGCTTTCAACAAAGTCTGTGTCCACCAATTTGGATTAGGAATTGATTCTAAACCTGTTTCTGTAAAAGCAGCCAGTTTATTTTTATGAATAGCCAAATCTGAAATTATTTTAAGTTTCTGTATTCCAGCTTTCAGATCGTATTTGCCATCTCTTCCAAAATCAGCATAATCATCCATTCCAAACATATCTACGTAATCATCTCCGGGATAACGTTCTAAATATTCGGTTTCGGAATTAAATTTATTGTCTGGTGAAAATGCATAAATAAAATTATGTACTCCCAATGTATCCCTTAAATAACTTACAGTAAATTGCCAGACAGCTATAAAATCTTCCCGTGATGTATATTTTTTGCCCCACCAAAACCAATCTCCGTCAAATTCATGATAAGGCCTGAAAATCATTGGCGCCAGTGTTCCATTTTTAGCTTTTACAGAATGCGCAAAATCTGCAATTGTTTTTAAAATTTCCTTGTATTGTTCATGATGAGAACCACCGGGTTTAATTAATGACATTGCAGCAACAGAAACCGAATCTTTCCAGTAAAAACTTCCTCCGGAAACAGGATTTATAAAATGCCAGGAAACTGTCGTGATTCCGCCCCGCTCGTAAGTCGCAATTACATTCTTTTTTAAAACTTCTTTTTCTTTTTCAATTTCTTCTTTTGAATGTCCGGAAAAACCGCTAAAATCAATGCCAATAACAGCAGGATGCGAACCTGATATCGATTTTACATCAGATCTGTCCGTTTCATCAGACCATCCATGACCATACTCAAGCGCATGCTGGTGGCCAAACAAAATATTCTTTTTTGAAATCTCCTTTAAGTTATGGTATAAAATTTTTGTTTCTTTTGTCGCGTTTTTATCAATCTGTGCAAAAAGAAAATGTCCTGTTATTATAGAAATAAATAACAGGACACATTTTTTATTTGAAATAAGGTTCATGGTTTAAAATAGTTAGTTTAAACCCGAAAATTACTATTTTGAAGAAAGGTATTCTAATACGTTTTTATCAATACGTTGATCAATATTAGCAATATCAGCCTTTACAAATTTTTCTCCTAAAATATTCTCGTACAATTCGATATATCTTTCAGAAACAGATTCGATATATTCGTCTGTCATATTTGGAATTTGTTGTCCATCCTGACCCTGAAAACCATTTTCGATTAACCAACGGCGTACAAATTCTTTCGATAATTGTTTTTGCTCTTCTCCTTTTTCCTGTCTTTCGGCATAACCGTCAGCATAAAAATAACGAGAAGAATCCGGAGTGTGAATTTCATCAATTAAAACAATAACTCCATCTTTTGTTTTTCCGAATTCATATTTTGTATCCACTAAAATCAATCCGCGTGAAGCAGCAATTTCAGTTCCTCTTTGAAATAAAGCACGTGTATATTTTTCTAAAACTAAATAATCTTCCTCAGAAACAATTCCTTTAGATAAAATGTCTTCACGGGAAATATCTTCGTCATGAGAACCATTATCAGCTTTTGTAGTTGGTGTAATGATTGGTTCCGGAAATTTATCATTTTCTTTTAAACCTTCAGCCATAGTTACACCGCAGATTTGTCTTCTTCCTGCAGCATATTCACGTGCAGCATGACCAGAAACATATCCACGAATAACCATTTCTACTTTAAAAGGATCACATAAATGTCCAACAGCAACGTTTGGATCCGGAGTTGCAATTAACCAGTTTGGAACAATATCTTCGGTAAGTTCCATAAATTTTGTAGCGATTTGATTTAAAATCTGCCCTTTGTACGGAATTCCTTTTGGTAAAACTACATCAAATGCAGAAAGCCTGTCTGTTGCCACCATCACCAAAAGTTCGTCGTTTATGTTGTAAACTTCTCTAACTTTTCCGCGGTAAACTGATTTCTGATTTGGAAAATTAAAATTTGTAGTTGTAATTGTATTGCTCATCTGATTAGTTGTGTTGTTTTTTATGAATGCAAATTTAAAACTATTTCACAGAGTTACACAATGAAAAAGAAGAGATGCATTAATAAAAGTGATAATTTCTGTTTTTTATAAAATTATAAACAAAAAATCCCTCAGGATTATCTCGTCAGGGATTTGATTTATAATATGATAGAATTGAATGATTAACCTGCTGCGAATTCTTTGTCAAGAATTTTTGAAGCAATATATCTCGCAACGCCATCTTCAGCATTGGTTTTTATAACTTCTAAATCAGGTAAAGTTTCTTTTAACAAAGCGGGAGCATTACCCATAATTAAACCTTTTCCTGATACAGAAAGCATTTGTACATCGTTAAAACCATCTCCAAATGAAACGGCTTCTGCCAATGTAAAACCTTCTTTTTCTAAAACTCTTTCAATTGCAACCGCCTTATCTATAGATTTATCCATAAATTCTAAACAAGTTGGTAAACTAAAAGCGTGGTGTAAATGTTCTGATGAATTAGCTAAAATGGCATCTTTTAGTTTTACCAGTTTTTCATGATTATCGCATGAAAAGAAAATTTTGATCGCGCCAAAATCCTGCAAGGCTTTATAATCAACCAATTCAGGACGGTATTTTAATTCTTCCTGAAAAGCGTTTAGTTTTTCGCTGATTCTGTTTGTCTGCCAAACATTTTCCTTAAATAAAACCACCGTAATTTCTGGATCGATTTCAACATTCAAAGCTGCTTTTACAACATCACTGTCTAAATTAAAAGCAAAAAGTTCTTCCTTATCAGGCGAATGAATTCTTGCTCCATTGGAACTCACTAAATAAACCGGAACTTCCAGTTTTTCAATAATTGCCATTGCATCAAGATGATGACGGCCTGTAGCTACAACGATAAGATAACCTTGATTGTGAAGTTCCTGAAAAATTGATTTGGTATAATCTGAAATTCTATGTGCAGTATTAAGTAATGTTCCGTCTAAATCTGAAACAACAACTTTTATATTTTTAAGTTTAGTCATATTAATTATCAAATATTTATGATATGCAAATTTAAGGTTTTATGCCGAGAAGAGCAAAGTTGAAACAGTCCTGACAGCTTAAAATGAGTAAGTTTATTATTTATTTAACTATTCATTAAACCAGTCAACTTTATTTCTTTTTGATTTTTATAATTTCATTTTTGTATAAATCAATTGCTTTTTTTACAATAGTTTCGATTAAATCTATTGGTAAATCCTGATTTGACTCCAACAACATTATTTTCATTCTCGAACGATTTTCCTGAATTAAAAATGGCTCTTCAAAATGATTTCCTTCAACAATTCCGATATAAGGTTGTTTGTGTTTTTTATGAATCCATAAATAGCAAAACATTTTTCCTTTGTAACAGAAAAATGGCATTCCGTATTTAAGGACATTTGTAATATCTTTGTCCTGGCGCAGAATAATTTCTTTTAATGCAAACAAAACCTCTTTAAAAGGTTCTTCCTGTTTTTCATAAAAATTATCCAGTTCTTTCATTACTACTTTTGTTTCTTTATTTTCTCAGTTCGTGCATAAATGATTTTTATTGAATCCGAGCATTGTGATTCTTTCTTTAATTTATAAATCAGAGAATCGTTTTTGATATAAAAAATTTCTTTTGAAAAGCTTACAAAACCAGTATCTTCATTTGGATCACAATTTGGTATTGTAACTAAATTTCTATCGTATTCTGTAAAAGGCTTGCAAAATATAAATGGCATTACTCTATAACAAGTATCACTATTAATACTGGTTAATTGTATTGAATCACCAATCATTTTCCATTTACCTTTTGAAAAAATTCTCCAATCACAACCTGCACCTTTATATGAAAATGAACTGTCTTTTTTAATTTTCAAAACTGATCTTCCTGGAACACGATATTCGGTATCATACCAATTTCCAACAAATTTATTGACTACAACTGGCTTTTTGGTACAAGAAATCAAAACAAAAAATAATAAAATAATATAAAATTTCCCTGCCATTAATTACATTTTAAATTCAAAAAAATATTCGTTTTACGCATTTCCATAAGAACATACATAAAACGAATATTGTTTATCGTGTTATTTTTTTGCCACAGATTAAAAAATCATTTTAATTGTTTTAATCTGTGGCAAAACTTTTAACAATCATCACAAACTTAATCGTGATTTTCTATTTGTTTATAAGCATCAATTACCTTTTTCACTAATCTGTGACGCACGATATCTTTATCATCCAGATAGATAATTCCGATTCCTTCAACATCCTTTAGAACCAAAATAGCTTCTTTAAGACCAGAAATAGTTCTGCGTGGTAAATCGACTTGTCCCGGGTCACCCGTAATCATAAATTTGGCATTTTTCCCCATACGGGTCAAAAACATTTTCATTTGTGAGTGCGTTGTATTTTGCGCTTCGTCGAGAATTACAAAGGCATTATCAAGCGTACGCCCACGCATAAATGCCAATGGCGCAATCTGAATAATTCCTTTTAAAATGTAATCTTCGAGTTTTTCGTTTGGCAACATATCGCGAAGTGCATCGTAAAGCGGCTGCATGTAAGGATCCAGTTTTTCTTTCATATCACCCGGTAAAAATCCGAGATTCTCCCCTGCTTCTACTGCCGGTCTAGTCAATATGATTCTTTTTACTTCCTTATCTTTCAGCATTTTTACCGCCATTGCAACACCTGTATATGTTTTTCCGGTTCCGGCGGGACCAACTGCAAATACCATATCATTTTTCTTAATGGTATCTACCAGCAGTTGCTGATTGGGTGTCATGGCTTTAATTATTTTACCACCAACACCATGAACTAATATTTTATCATGATCGTATGCTCTTTTTTCTTCCTGACCATCACTCATAATAACACGTTCAATTACATTATCATCAATGTTATTATATCTGGTAAAGTGGAGCATCAATCTCTGAAATCTTTTTTCGAATTCATCTAAGACTTCTTTTTCGCCAAATGCCTTTAAGGTTGTCCCTCGCGCTACTATTTTAAGCTTTGGGTAGTACTTTTTGATAATTTCAAGATGGCTGTCGTGAGCGCCCCAAAACTCTTTTGGTGCGATGTCAATTAGCTCAATTATTCTTTCGTTCAAATGAAGTAGTTTTAAATTAAATTTACTCAGTTTATTATATTATATATTGACTGTCGGGTCTTTTTTTAAAGTCGCAGTTTTCGGTGGCAGTTTTCAATTAGACATTTTTATCTAAATTATCATACAGAAAACTGAAACTTACAACTGAGACTACTGTAACAGCTGCTTAGCTTTAAAAATACAATATTGTCTTTTCTTTCTTTCAATTTGTATTTACTATTACTAGCTTTGCATTTCTCAAATTTAATGAAAATTAGATTTAAATACTATCAATAGTTATAAACAAAATGATGTCAATAATTACCCTTACTACAGACTACGGCTTGAAGGACCACTTTGTTGGTTCGCTGAAGGGTAAAATCTTATCAGAACTATCAGAAGTTCAAATAATTGACATTTCGCATGACATTGATCCCTTTAATACTGCCGAAGCCAGTTACATTATCGGTGCTTCTTATTTGAGTTTTCCAAAAGGAACTGTACACTTAATTGGAGTCGATATTGAACGTAATAAAGAAAATCAGCATATCGCTATGCAATGGAATGATCATTACTTTATTTGTGCTGATAATGGCATTCTGAGTATGCTTAGCTCTAAAATTGTTCCGCAGAAAATTGTGGCTATCAATATCCATGATCGTTTTCCGGCAGAATCTTCAGATATGGATATATTTATTCAGGTTGCGTGTCATATTGCAAAAGGCGGTTTGCTAAATGTAATCGGAAAAGAAATTCCGGCTGTCAAAGAAGCAACCGAATTGCAAGCTGTTGTTGCTGCAGACGGAAATTCATTAAAAGGATATGTTATATATATTGATCATTTTGGAAACATCGTAACCAATATTTCTAAACAGCAATTTTTGGAAGCGGCAAAAGGTCGTCCGTATGAAATTGTGATGAAACCAAAAAACATCAAAACCATTTTGCCTAATTATTCGGCAATTGCGACTTCAGACAAATATCCTATAAAAACTTACGAAGGCGAAAAATTGGCTATTTTTAATGAAGCAGGACTACTTGAAATTGCCATTTTTAGAAGTAATCCGTCTAAAGTTGGTTCTGCAAATAGTTTGCTTGGGTTGAATTACAGAGATGTAATTACGATTCAGTTTACTTAGAAAATATTTTAGATTGTAGATTTTAGATTTATGATCTTGTTTGTTATTTTGATTTTAGACTTTTAGCCCTATAATTACACCTGGCTTGTCATTTCGAGGAACGAGAAATCTCCGTAAGAATCTCCACAAAGTTTGATTTTGATTGTAGAGTTACTCACGGAGATTTCTCGTTCCTCGAAATGACAAACTAGAGATTAATATTAAATCTATTTTTTTTTAAAAGAACAATCTAATTTGGTATTTTTGCCCGCGTATTGCAGGTTTTAAATCTAAAATCAACAATCTATAATCTAAAATCATCAAGATGTTTGTCAGAATTGTAAAAATGAGTTTTCACGAAGAAAAAATTCCCGCCTTTCTGGAGAATTTCGAAATCATAAAACACAAAATACGAAATGCCGAAGGGAATCGCTTTTTAGAATTATACCAGGACTAAAACAATAAAGAAATATTTTTTACCTACAGCTATTGGGAAACCGAAGCTGACTTAGAAAACTATAGAAATTCTGAACTGTTTGATTCCGTTTGGACTTTTACAAAAAAATTATTCAACGCAAAGCCAGAAGCGTGGAGTGTCGATAAATTGGTTACTTTAGAATAGATATTAAACTGAATTCGATTTAACCGCAAAGAACACAAAGATTATATTAATAGGTTTTTATAAAACGCTAAGTTCGCAAAGCGTTGAGTAAAAAACTTTGCGGACTTAGCGTAAAACTTTGCGTTCTTTGCGGTTAAAATTTACCACAGAGTTCACAACCTGAAACTTGAAACAATAAAAACTTGAAATAAAAAACATAAATGAAATCAATCATTTTTAGAGAAATAAAATCCTTTTTTGGCTCTCCTATTGGCTATTTGGTCATTGCGATTTTCTTAATCAGCAATGGGCTCTTTTTATGGGTTTTTGAAGGAGATTATAATATTTTAAATACAGGTTATGCTGATTTAACTCCATTTTTTACGCTGGCGCCGTGGATTTTAATTTTCCTGATTCCGGCTGTAACGATGAGAAGTTTCTCTGATGAAAAAAAACAAGGAACGCTGGAATTGCTTTTAACTAAACCTTTATCGGTTTGGGAAATTGTAAATGGAAAGTTTTTTGGTTCCTTTCTACTAATTATTTTGGCTATAATTCCAACTTTTATTTATGTAAAAGTAATTTCAAATTTAGGATTACCGGAAGGAAACATCGACATGGGAAGCACAATAGGCTCTTATTTCGGATTGTTGTTTTTAATTGCTTCTTATTCAGCAATCGGAATCTTCACTTCTACGCTGTCAGAAAATCAGATTGTAGCTTTTATCATTGCAGTTTTTCTGTGTTTTATCTTTTATTTTGGTTTTGAAGGTTTAGCTTCATTAGTTCCTGGATTTTCTGGTATTATTTCAGCATTTGGAATGCAGGATCATTTTAAAAGTATGAGCCGCGGGGTAATTGATACACGTGATGTTATTTACTTTTTGAGCATTACAATTTTATTTCTGTCTTTTACCGTTTATAAATTAAAATCTTTTAAAGCCTAATGAAAGCAATTACTCAAAAAAATATCAAAACATTAGGCATTACAATTTTTGTTTTAATTGTTCTGAATATACTCGGAAGCCTTTACTTTCATAGATTTGACTTAACAAAAGACCAACGATATACTTTATCGCAAACGTCTTTAAACATTGTAAAACAAGTTAAAAATCCGCTTTCGATTAAGATTTATATGGATGGCGATCTTCCTGCAGATTTCAGACGTTTACAACAGGAAACCAGACAATTACTTGAAGAATTTCAAGCTTATAACAGCAATATCGTTTTTGAATTTGTAAATCCGCTTGAAAATGAAGAAGAAAGCATGGATTTGACAAAATCTCTTTTTCAAAAAGGACTTACACCAATAAATATTACGGTTGATGACAAAGGAAAACAATCTCAGGCAATGGTATTTCCTTGGGCAATTGCGGTTTACAATAATAAAGAAGTAAATATTCCTTTGTTGAAAAACAGAATGGGCGCTTCTACAACTCAAAAAGTAATTGGTTCTATTCAGCACTTAGAATATTCTATTGCCGATGCCATCAATAAAATTACCAAAGACAAACAAAAGAAAGTAGCAATTATAAAAGGAAACGGTGAAATAAACGAAATTCACATCGCCAAAATGCTGATGCAAATTCGCGAAAGTTATTACATCGGACCTTTCACTTTGGATTCTGTTGCTAAAAATCCAACAGGAAGCCTGGAAGCTCTGAAAAAATATGACCTGGCCATTATCTCAAAACCAACTCAAACTTTTTCTGATGAAGAAAAGCAGGTTTTGGATCAGTTTATTATGAATGGCGGAAAAACACTTTGGTTAATCGACCAGGTTGCTGCTGACATGGACAGTTTATACAATCAGTCTGGCGCGACACTGGCGTATCCGAGAGATTTAAACCTGAATGATATGTTCTTTAAATACGGATTCAGAATTAATCCTGATTTAGTAAAAGATGAACAGGGAAGCCCAATAAAACTGGCAACCGGAGAACAAGGAAGTGCCACTCAATATCAGGATTTTGTCTGGAAATATGCTCCTCAGGTTTATCCTGACAGCCAGCATCCTATCGTGAAAAATTTAGGAGGAATCAAATTTGATTTTGCCAGTCCGATTGATACTTTAAAAAACGGAATCAAAAAAACGGTTTTATTGCACTCATCACAATATTCAAAAACAATCGGAACTCCGTCTGAAATTAACCTGAATATTGTAACAGAAAAAACGTCACCACAGGATTATGCCGGAAAAGGAAACTTACCGCTTTCTGTTTTATTAGAAGGGACTTTTCATTCTGCTTTTGAAAACCGTGTTTTACCTTTCAAAGAAAATGGATTTCAGGCAAAAGGAAAACCAACAAAAATGATTGTAATTTCTGATGGTGATCTGGCAAGAAATCAATTGGATAAAAACATGATGCCTGTAGAATTAGGTTATGATCAAAGAACAGGCAATCTTTATGATAATAAAGATTTTATGATGAACTGTATCAATTATTTACTGGATGATACAGGACTTATTAACATTAGGAGCAAAGATCTTGACCTGCCGCTATTGGATAAAGAAAAAGTATACGAAAATTATACGATAACCCAATTCATAACTATCGGGCTTCCAATTCTTACATTACTGGTTTTTGGACTTGCATTTACCTTTATCAGAAAAAGAAAATACAGCAAATAGATGTTAATAAAAAAAATGTAATCTTAAGATAGTTTACGATATATTTGTAATCCGTATATTTAGCCTTTAATTGCTAAAGAAACATCAAAAAATAAAATAAAACAGATGAAATTTATAGTATCGAGTTCGTACTTATTAAAACAATTACAAGTTTTAGGTAGTGTTATTAACAGTAACAACACATTGCCTATTCTAGACAACTTTTTATTTGAACTAGACAACAATGAGTTGACAGTTTCTGCTTCTGATCTTGAAACTACAATGTCAGCTACTTTATCAATCGATTCTAAAAGTAAAGGAAGTGTAGCTGTGCCTGCAAAACTTTTACTTGAAATTTTAAAAACGTTTCCAGAACAACCCCTTACTTTTACTGTTGAAGAAAACAATACAGTAGAAATTAGTTCAAATTCAGGAAAATATGCTTTGGCGTATGCTGCAGGAGAAGAATTTCCTAAAGCCGTTCATCTTGAAGATCCATCTGTAACTTTAGTCCCAGCAGAAGTTTTGGCAACTGCAGTAAGCAAAACCATTTTTGCTGCCGGAAATGATGATTTACGTCCGGTAATGTCGGGAGTATTTTTTCAGTTCTCTCCTGAAGGATTAATTTTCGTAGCTACAGATGCTCACAAATTAGTAAAATATGCACGTACAGATGTAAAAGCATCTCAGGTTGCTGATTTTATCATGCCAAAAAAACCTCTTAATATTTTAAAAAGTATTTTAGGAAGTTCTGATGCAGAAGTAAAAATTGAATACAATGACTCAAATGCGACTTTCTCATTTGACAATTATATCTTAATGTGTCGTTTAATTGACGGAAAATATCCTAATTACGAAGCGGTAATTCCAAAAGAAAATCCAAACAAATTAATGATCGATCGTTCTTTATTTTTAAGTTCTGTTCGTCGTGTTGCGATCTTCTCAAACAAGACTACACACCAAATCAGATTAAAAATTGCAGGAGCAGAATTAAATGTTTCAGCAGAAGATATCGACTACTCTAACAAAGCAGAAGAGAGATTAACGTGTGATTATCAAGGAGATGACTTACAAATTGGATTCAACTCACGTTTCTTGACAGAAATGTTGACAAACCTGCAATCTGATATGATTATGTTAGAAATGTCATTGCCAAACAGAGCGGGAATCCTTACTCCTGTTGATGGTTTAGAAGAAGGTGAAAGTGTTACCATGCTGGTAATGCCTGTTATGTTAAATAGTTAACATCAAAACTTCTTTTTGTTACAGGGATGTTTTTTAGTTTAAGATTAAAGATATATCATTGTAAAAAAAAATATCGCTATTAACCAACCATTTTTTATACCTAGAAACCGCAATTCCTATAAAGAGTTGCGGTTTTTTATTTGGGGTGATTTTTGTTTCAGGTTTAACTGCAAAGTTCGCAAAGGTTTACGCTAAGAACGCAAGATATTTTCTTTGTGCTCCTTGCGACAACTTTGCGAACTTTGCGGTTAAATTCCCCATCAGCAAAACTTGAAACCTGAAACCTGAAACAAATTTATTAACTTTACAATATGAAAATAGAAATTTGGTCGGACATCATGTGTCCGTTTTGTTATATCGGAAAAAGACAATTGGAATCGGCTTTGGCTGAATTTCCAAATGATGAATTTGAAATTGAGTGGAAAAGTTTTCAACTGGATCCAACTATTACACCACAATCAGGAAAAGACGTTTTTACTTTCCTGGCTGAAAGAAAAGGTATTTCTGTTGAACAATCTATAGAAATGCACAAAGGTGTCACAGAACGCGCAAAAAGCGTTGGTTTGGATTATCATTTTGACAAAGCTGTTATTTCAAATTCGTTAGAAGCACATAGAATTATTCAATTCGCTAAAACTAAAAAGTTAGGCAGCAAAATGGAAGAAATTTTCTTTAAGGCTTACTTTACTGAAGGCAGGGATTTAAATGATGGTCCGACATTAATAGAATTGGCTGTAAAAGCCGGTTTAGATCAGACTCAGGTTCTGGAAGTACTAAAAGATGAAAATTTATTCTTGAACGAAGTTCAGAATGATATTACCGAAGCACAGCAAATTGGTGTACAAGGAGTTCCTTTCTTTGTTTTCGACAGAAAATATGCTGTTTCGGGAGCACAACCGGTTGAAGCTTTCGTGCAGACTATTACAGAAGTGCTTAAATAATTTTAGATTTCTGATTTTAGATTTTAAATTCTTTTCTCATTTGTGTCATTTCTACGAAGGAGAAATCACACGTGTAACCACAAAGATTTGATTTCATTTTTGCGGAATTACTAGTGTGATTTCTCCTTCGTCGAAATGACAAGATAGCGGGAATCTAAAATCTAAAATCAGAAAAATCTAAAATATATCTAGATAACTCCCATTTTCTGCATCAGGAAAGTAGCGCTTTTGTTTTTACAGATTCCGTTTCTGAGTTTGTAGTCAAAGTGCAGGTCGTTATTTTGAATTTCAACTTCAAAACATTGGTTCGTTAAAATATCTGGATATTCATTAGTAGTCAGACACACTTCAATATCGTGTGTAGCGATTGCTCCGATGGCTTTTTTTGCTATAATCTTTTTTACTACTTCAATTGTTCCGTTTCGCTTATCATCGGAATTTGTTCCTCTTAAAATTTCATCTAATAAAACAAAAGACGGCTTTTCTTCAAGAGCGTCCATAATTTGTTTTAAACGTTTTATTTCGGCAAAGAAATACGATTCACTATCGGATAAAGAATCTGATAATCGCATTGAAACTAAAACTTCAAGTGGATGAATGTTAGCTTTTGAAGCACAAACAACAGAGCCAATTCCGCCTAAAACCATATTAACTCCCAAACTTCTCAGAAAAGTACTTTTTCCGGACATATTGGAACCGGTTAAAATCATAAATGATTCAGGATAAAAATGGGTATCATTCCCTACTCTGCTATTTGGATTTAATAATGGATGTGCCAGATTTTTAAACCCAATTTTATATTCTGAATTGATTTCAGGAAAAACAAAATCAGGATTGTTATAAGCCAAATTGGCAAAACTATTTAAGGCTTCAAATTCTCCAATAACAGAAATCCATTTTTCTAATTCATCAGAATAATTTTCTTTCCATTTTAAAAGTGCTCTAAGTACATGAAGATTAAATAAAAACGTTCCGTTGAATACAATGGCAGTTACAAAATTGCTAATAGTGTCCATTCTTGAGAACAACTCAGACAATTGTTTTAAATGTGTACTTGCTTTCGCATTTTTAAAAACAAGTTGCTTTTGTAAATCAATTAACTTTTTGGATTCAAATTTTTCGTTTTCAATTTTTTCAACCAGTAAACTATATTGTTTAATGATTTTATCAACGTTATCTGCTTTGGCAATTTCAGATTGAATTCGTTTAAAGGATCTTCCTAAAACCATCATATTTGCAATAAAAACATACGTCAGATAAGATAACAATATCGTTTTTGAAGTCACAAAATACGCTGCTAAAAGTCCAAAGAATAATGCAGGAAGAAGAACTGAAAGTAAAACTAAAACTTTAGGTAGCGAGTTATTTTTAAATGAATTCCAATAAATTATAGATTCATATGATGTTTTAGAATCATTACTGATTGTTGCCAACGCCAGAAAATCCTGTCTCCAGTCTATTTTAGATTTTAATTCATTAATAGCCTGCTGATTTTCTAAAATAACCTGATTTGGAAATACATTCAATAATTGATTGGCAAGTGTTTTTTTTCCGATGAAAGTAGCTGTTCTGTTTAGATTTTGAAATAAAGAATGTTCTCCAAAAATATCTAAATCGTATGCATACGGATGATGAAAATCATTAAATTCAATACCGTTTTCAAAAGGAAGTTTTTCTCTTTTCAGGAAAGCAATTTCATTCTCGTTTATATTTAGAATTGCGGTAACAAGCTGTTTTTGAAAAGATAATTTGGAATGTATTCTCATTAAAAAAATAAAACCAACAAAAGACAGAAATGCAAATAGTACATAAGTAGTTTCATTTGTTTTGATATAATAAAAGAGCAAAAACAAACAAAGAAAAACGCATAAAACACGTAATATACTAATGCTGTTATATCTTTTATTGATTTTATTGAAAAGTTCAGAATACTGCGTAACCTTATTTTGATATGAATCCATTGTATTGATTTGATGAAATACAAATATAGGTTTTAGATAACAAAATAAGGTTCTGAAATTTGCAGAAAATTAATCTTCATGCATAATCAAAACTGGTACAGAGGTTTCCTTCGACATTTTTTTTGTAAAGCTTGAATCAAAAAAACTTTCAAAAAAAGAACGCTTATGTGTTATCATTGCCAGAACATCAATTTCTTTATAAAGCACAAAGTCCAGGATTGTTTCTTTTACTTCGTCGCTTGGCAAAACCAAAAATTCTACATTATCATTGGCGAACTCCTGCTCCCATTCTTTTACAGTAGCAGCAGATACATCAGAATTAGAAGTTTTTACATATAAGCTTTTTACTTTTGCATCGGTCTTCTTTGCAATTTTCAGCACTTTTTTTAGTTCTTTTTTATCTTTTTCACGATAACGGGTTGTGAATCCTATTGTTTTGATTTTTTTAAATTTTGCATCAATCGGAACACACATGACCGGAACATCAACTCCAGAAATTACAGAACTCGTATTAGATCCCAAAAAGAATTTTGTCCAGTCAGAAACGCCTGTAGTACCCATAATTACAAAATCTATATTATCTTCCTTAACGGCACTTTTTAAATTATATAATAAATCACCATCCATCAATCGGTGTTTTATAACAATATCTTCTAATTTTCTTTCCATTGCAATAGTTCTCAGCTTTGGGATTTCGTCTTTGAACATTTCAAATTTTGCCAATTCAATCGAGCTGTAAATAGAGGCATAATTTTCGGGGAAAAACTGGCTGTCATAAACCGGAATTTCAAATGTGTGCAATAAAATAAGTTCGCCATTTACAATTTTGGCAAATTCCAAAGCATGTACAAATGCATTTGTGGCTGCTTCAGAAAAATCGGTGGGGAATAATATTTTTTTCATTTTGTCTCAGATTTATATGTTGTTCTCTCAAATTTAATCATTCTAAAAATAAATCAACCTGACAATTATCAGTAATTTAACATTTAAAAATCAAACAAAAAATTTAGTATATTTTGTAAAGCAGAATAAAAACTTCAACGGATGGTAAAGTGTTGAGTTTCGTAATTTTCAGCGTTTTTTTATACCTTTGCAACATGATAAATCAAGATTCAATAGTTGCATTGGCAACACCTTCGGGAGCCGGCGCAATTGCCATAATTCGTATTTCAGGTTCTGATGCTATTACCATTGGAAACAGCGTTTTTAAATCTATAAAAAATAAAGATTTAACGAAGCAAAAAACACATACACTTCATTTAGGCCATATTATAGATGAAACAAAAACACTTGATGAAGTTTTGGTTTCGATTTTTAAAGGACCAAATTCTTATACAGGCGAAAATACTATAGAAATTTCATGCCACGGATCCACCTATATTCAACAGCAAATTATTCAGTTATTGTTGCGAAAAGGCTGCAGAATGGCTGATGCGGGAGAATTTACACTTAGAGCTTTCCTTAACGGAAAACTGGATTTATCTCAGGCAGAAGCTGTTGCCGATTTGATTTCATCTGATAATGAAGCTTCTCACCAAATTGCCATGCAGCAAATGCGCGGTGGTTTTAGTAATGAAATTGCCAAATTGCGTGAAGAACTTTTGAATTTTGCCTCTTTAATTGAATTGGAATTAGATTTCGCGGAAGAAGATGTTGAATTTGCTGACAGAACTCAGTTTCATGAATTATTAAACAGAATTGAATTTGTATTAAAACGTTTAATTGATTCATTTGCAGTTGGAAATGTGATTAAAAACGGAATTCCGGTAGCAATTGTAGGCGAACCAAATGTGGGTAAATCGACTTTGTTAAATGCTTTATTAAACGAA
>SEBM01000444.1 GCA_004296145.1 Flavobacterium sp. | reverse complement strand
GAATATAAGTTCATTTTAGTTTTACTTTTTTAAACACTATTTAAACCCGACAGGTTTTAAAAACCTGTCGGGTTTCTGCAAATTGTATATAAAAAAACCTCCAATTAAAAACTGGAGGCAATATCTATTTAAACTTTCTTTTTAACTGCAACGCTAAAATAAACTTATATCATTTATATGGTGAAAACTACAATTCTGAAACGTCAAATTTTAATTCTTTCAAATCATTCCAAAAATCAGGATATGATTTTGAAACTACTTCGGCATTTTCTATAATAATCGGAACTTTTAATGCCAGAGGTGCAAATGCCATTGCCATACGGTGATCATTGTACGTAGCAATTTTTACATTATGATTTATAGTATCGGGCGTTGTAGCAACCAAAGTCAGGCTGTCGTTTGTTACCGAAATATTGGCGCCTAATTTTGTAAGCTCAATTCTTAAAGCTTCAAGACGGTCTGTTTCTTTAATTTTTAAAGTATGAAGGCCTGTTAAATGACATCCTATTCCTAGACCTAGACAAGTCACTACAATAGTTTGTGCAATATCCGGAGTATGGTTTAAATCGAAATTTACAGTATCATATTTAAAATTATCCTGCTTTTGCAAAGTCATTTTATTATCCTGAAAAGTAGTTTTAACTCCTAATTTTTCATAAAATGAAACCAACGCAGAGTCACCCTGCAAACTGTCTTTTTTATAACTGCTTATTGTAACCGATGCAGTATCAGCCAAAGCCACAAAACTAAAGAAGTAAGATGCCGAACTCCAGTCAGATTCTACCACCATCTCTTTTGAAGTAACTGTTTCTTTCGGATAAACCTTAATTACATTTCCTTCAAAACTAGTTTGAATTCCTAAATCATTTAGCAATGCTAAAGTCATTTTGATATAGGGAATCGAAGTAATTTCTCCTTCTAAAGTCAGTTCCAAACCATTTTCTAATTTTGAAGCCACTAATAAAAGTGCCGAAATATACTGACTGCTCACATTAGCAGCCAGACTTACTTTTGAAGCTGTAACTTTTTTTCCTTTGATTCTTATTGGAGGATATCCTTCTTCTTTCTGATATGAAATTTCAACACCCAATTGTGCCAAAGCTTCTACCAAAATTTTTATCGGACGCTCCTGCATTCTGCTTGAACCCGTCATCACTACTTCACGTCCTTCGTTTACAGCAAAATAGGCTGTTAAAAAACGCATTGCGGTTCCGGCATGGTGAATATCTACAATCTCATCATTTCCAACCAAAGCTTTCTGCATTACTTCGCTGTCATCAGAGTTTGAGGTATTGGCTAAAGTAATATTTGGAAACAGCGCTTTTAATAACAATAAACGATTTGTTTCGCTTTTTGATCCTGTAACTGCTATCTGGCCTTGTAAATTTTTATGATTGGTATGGAGTAATAAATTCATTTTAGGAGTGTTGTTTTATGCATTCAGGCAAATTTATTTTAAAAAAAGGACACTCCAAAACTTTGCCGGGACTTATCACATTATTTTAATTTATCGTTGTTTTTGTGACGGTCTTTATCCCTAATTGATTTTAAATCCATTTTTTTATCAAAAGCGGCCTGCAAATCTATTCCGGTTTGGTTGGCCAGACACAAAACAACAAAAACAACATCGGCCAGTTCTTCGCCAAGATCTTTGTTTTTATCACTTTCTTTTTCTGATTGTTCACCGTAGCGGCGCGCAATAATTCGGGCAACCTCACCTACTTCTTCAGTAAGCTGCGCCATATTGGTCAATTCATTAAAATAACGAACTCCGTGTTCTTTTATCCAGTTATCTACGTCTAGTTGTGCGTTTTTCAAATCCATCATTATATTTTTTTAAGAACAATTTTTGTGCTTTGGATTTCGATTACTTTCTGAAAGAAATCTTTCAGCATATCATAATCATCCGCTACAAAAATAGCTTTGTTTATTTCTTCTACAATCCTAATTTGAATTTTATCATCCTCAGCGACTATATTCATCATATAAGAAAACCCATTTCCGTCTGTCGAAACCTTAATAGGTTTAGGTATTGATTCTACTATATACCCATTTGGTATTTCAAAAATTACATTGTATTTTTTCTGATTTGGATAACCAAAATAAATAGGCATTTGTCTTTTTTCCTGAATAAAAGGATTTTTATTATGTGCAAAAAACAGCGCCGGATTCAGAAATATCTTGTTTCCGATTCGTTCGTAAGATCTATTAGAAACAAATTCAAATTTTTCGCTAACTGGTTTTTCTAAGTTCTGTTTTAAATTTTCAACAGAATAGTCTTCGATTTCAATCCCGTTTAAATCCTGCTCTAATTTATCGATAAGATTTTCATTCGTTTTGACTGAATTTATTTCCCTAAAATGAAGAGCATCATTATCTGAATTTTGAATAAACATAGTTCCTTTTAATTCTCCAGAATCCGGAAGTATCGTTGTATTTATATTATAATTACATTTTGAAGCTTTAGAAGGAATCAATTCAATTTCTTTTGAAGAACCATCTGCTTTTATTAGCCTCCCTTGCCAGTTTAAAACATTTAAAGGAAGAATATCAGGTACCGTAAACTTATTTGTCGCATCAAGTAAAACTTGTGTGCCATCTATTTCTACAGCAGCGATTACATAATTAAAAATAGTACGGGTTGGAAAAAACGGCACACCATTTTCTACTGTGCTAACCAAAACAGGATTTGCTTCTAATTTTGCAAATTTTAGCATAGCCACCAACATTAGGTTAATCTCGGCAACATTTCCGGTTTTTTCTGAGTATGCTTTTTTTAATTCTTTTTTAGTATAGTATCCATATTCTTTATTCCAATTCATTCTGTCCTGAACAAATTTAAAAACAACATCCAGTTTTTCTTTTGGAGAATTTATATTTTGCAAGAGAGTTTTAAGATCTTCTTCAAAATAATCTCTTGTTGATAATTCCCTTTCTAAGTGCAGGTCTTTATAAATAGACCCGGTAACACCTTCCCATGTATTCGTATAATCTACTACAGGTTTATCCGGAAATCTTTGACGTTCCAGCTCATTTCGTATAGAGCCTTTATAATTCTCTATATTATTGATAAAAGGTTCTTCTTTTAGTGCGGGAATGTCCTTTGCGGTATAAAAACTATTAATTTGTTTATAGTTACTCGCATATATTTGCGAGATGTTAACTACTTCAGCACTGCTTTCTGGCTTAAAATCACCAACAAGTAATGTTTTATAAATAAAGAACTCCGGAATTTCTGTCTTATATTCAAAATAATTAACCGGAATATCATATTGAAAATCAAAATCAGGAAGACGCACTACGTTTTCTGACTTTAATGTATACTTATATTCTATTACCGATCCGACTTTTACATTGGGCAATGTAATTGTTGCTACGTTCCAGTATTTATTAATCTTGTTAGTAAAATTTCCTTCACTGTTTAATTTTGTTTTTACAATTTTATCGTTCTCGATATTGTAAGTAGCGGCAGCAGAAAAAGAAACTTTGTCATCACGCAGATTTTCATATCCAACATAATAAGAAACTCTTTGATTTGCCCAGCTCAATCCCTCTTTCTTATAAATTTTTATTTTAAATTCATAAACGTGATTCGTTACAAATCCGGATTGTTGATTAT
>SEBM01000443.1 GCA_004296145.1 Flavobacterium sp. | reverse complement strand
ATTATAATTTTATTGATAATAATATCGGCAGCTCTTGTTGTATATTTTAGTTAATTGATTAAAATTTTTGAAAAATTCCAAATCTATTTCTCCCTCTTCCCCCATTTAATCTTCATTTTCCCATCATCATCCAAAGCCACTAAA
Source organism: Flavobacterium sp. (assembly GCA_004296145.1). Taxonomy (GTDB): domain Bacteria; phylum Bacteroidota; class Bacteroidia; order Flavobacteriales; family Flavobacteriaceae; genus Flavobacterium. The sequence goes on along the minus strand of SEBM01000443.1, from coordinate 3,480 downwards.
TGTAGGACAATTCCGCGTTGGCGGACGGCGTCGCGTTCGGCTTTGCTGGAGAGGTTGATGTCGTTTTTCGAGTTTCGGAGTGGGACTGTGAGTGCGAGATTGGTGCCGCGTCCGAAAGAGTAGATTCCGTCAACATCGAGATTGAGGACACTTGAACTGATTGTTAGATTATTAACGTCTATCTGCTCGCCACGAAGATTTAGATCGCCCGATAAATCGCTGAACGTAATGTTCTTAACATCGCGAAACGGAAACGCAAATTTGCCCACTTTTACAATAGGTTCAAAATTGAGCAATGCGCCCTGACTTACCGTAAAATTGAGTTTTCCTCTCATCGAATTGACAATCAGATCGCCTTTGCTGCTCATTAAACCGGTAACATTTGCGTTGCTGCTGAGTTTTCCTTTGATGTTTTTTGGATTAAAAGATTTGATTTCGAAGTTATTAAACGACTTTAAAAAACTCGCAATATCCACCTTGTTAACCTGCGCCATCGAACTAAAAACAAAATGATTTCCCTGTGGCGCAATCGAACCGTTAAACGAAATACTGCCGCCGGATGTCTGCACGCTTCCGTTTTTGAGGAGCAGTTTTGAGTTAAGCATTTGCAGCGTTGCTTTTGTGTTGGTGGCCGTAAGTGATCCATAGTTGAGTTTATCGGCTTTGAGGTTGATTACCACATTGCATTTTTCGATAACAGATTTCATCTGGTTTGAGAAATTGACATTCTTTTTGGCTGTACGTTTTTGTGCGGTTTTTTGAGTCTCAGAATTTTTGAGAACGCCCAGAAATTGTTTCACATCAAGATTAGGACAATAGATATTCCAATTCACGACCATTTTTTCGGGGGCATCATAATAGAGATTCAGAAAATTATCGATTTTACCGTCAATCTGAATAATGTTCTTTTTGTGTTTGTAAGCGATTTTTTTGATAAAAAGCGCCTGTTCGGTAAACGCAAGCTGAATGTTGGTTTTTTCGGCACGAATATTTTTCGGAATATATTCAAAAGTCGCATCGCCAATAGTTACATCGCCCGTAAAACGCGGTTTATTGATATAAAGATCGACAATATCAAACTGAAATCTCAGATTGGCACGCGCATGTCCGCTTTCAAAATGAAAAAGTTTTTCATTCATCATTCCGTTGAGTTTGGTAACATCAAAATCAGAATTTACGATTCCGGTTGCAATTGGTTTTTCAAGATTGCTGATGACAGCCTGCGGAATCTTTAGCGGAACATTTTCATAATTTCCGGTAAAATGCGTCAGAACAACCGCCGAATTGGTATCATTAAACCCTTTTTCGGGCTTGAAATTATTGGTAAAAATTCCCCTGAAACTGCAATCGGTAAACAAGCCATCCGGAATAGTAAGTTCATTATTTTTGATGTTGGCCTGAACCACAATTTTTGGATCGCCTTCTACATTCAGATCGCCTTTTATGTCGCAGTTTACCTCAATTGGCTTTTTCAGATTAAACTGATTCAGCTTCGTACTAATATTGCCCGAAAGAAAACTGGATGCGCTTTGCCACAGAATTTTAGTTTCGATATTGATTCCGAAAAGGGAACTTTCTTTTCCAATATTAAAAAAAGCCACAATGTCAAAATTGTCCGAACCGATTCTTAGATTCTGGGTTTTAATCTCTATTTTTTGTTTTTCGGCAGTATAAGAAATATCAAAATTGCCCTGAAGTTCCTGTGCTTTTGCAAAACTTCCGTGAACCGTATTAAACGCCAGGCTGTTGATTTTGGTTTTCAAAAAAAGCGTTGTTTCCCAATTATCATCGTCATAATTTATTCTTGATTTTAGATTAGAAACATCAAAATCAAATAATTTATGCCCCAGCTGATTATCTACACTAATATGAACATCGTTGAGGTTGATATCGTCAATCGTAGTTTCGCGATTGTCTGTTTCTGCGTTTGTTTTTTTCTTTTTTGATTTAAAAATATTGGCGTTCGAATAGCCGTTTGCAGCTTTATAAAGATAAATATCAGCGTCGTTAATCAGGATTTTGTGAATGTTGATTTCGTTTTGAAGCAGATTCCAGACGTTTAGGCGAACTTCAATTTCTTTGGCTTTTAATAAAGTATGTTTGTGAATTTTCCATTGTTTGTCTTTGATTTCAACTTCTTTTAAAGCTAAAGTAAAGTTCGGAAAACCAGTCAGAAACTTGTATTGAAAATCACCAATATGAAAATCGCCGTTGATATTTTCATTGATCTTGGTATTGATTTTGGCGATAATTTCAGGTCTATTTCGGTTGAAATAATAAGATAAACCGGCCGAAACAATTACAATAAATGCAATGCAGCCGAAAACAAAATAGCCAAAACGTTTCGCATATGTTTTAAAACGAGGCGATTGCAAAAAGGTTTTGATATGGAGTAAAGTTGTTTTCATCTTACGGATTTTGCCGATTATTAAAGATACGCGAAAAAATTGACGATATTTTTAAAAACATGTTTCATAATCTACTGCAAGGCAAAACTTACAAATAAGAATTTTAGTACTAATATAATTAATGACAATACGTTTATAATGAAAACTAATTTAGTAATGACGTTTGATTGGTTTAAAATTTCTAAATTTGTACTCAAGTTAAAGAACTAATTAAAAAATGTTCCCTTAGAGAAATCGAAGGGATGAACTTAAATAAAATTATTATGGCATTAGCAATAACAGATGCTACTTTTGACGAAGTAGTTTTGAAATCAGATAAACCAGTAATGGTAGATTTTTGGGCAGCATGGTGCGGTCCTTGTAGAATGGTTGGTCCAATCATCGACCAATTAAGTGATGAATACGCAGGAAAAGTAGTTGTTGGTAAAGTAGACGTAGATGCTAACCAGGAATTTGCTGCAAAATATGGTGTGCGTAACATACCAACCGTTTTGGTGTTTCATAACGGTGAAGTTGTAGGGAAACAAGTAGGAGTAGCTCCGAAACAAACCTATGCAGATAGTTTAGACGCTTTGTTGTAATCGTAAGATTATAATTTATATTTAAAAAAGGTTTGACGAAAGTCAGGCCTTTTTTATTTATAATGGTTTTGCTTTTGCCACAGATTACACAGATTGAAAGGTTTTTTTTCTGCCGCAAATTTCACAAATTTTCACAAATTACTTTTTAATAATAGTTGAACCGAGTTATTCTGACGGGAATTTTACAAATTATAATTCGTGGCAAACTTTATTAAAATGAAATTGTAAAAGTAGTTCCGAAACAGGGTTTTGAATTGACCTCGATTTTACAATTGATGGCGTTTGCGAGATCGCGAATCAAATGCAAACCTAAGCCCGATTTGATTCCGACAACTTCAGAATCGTCATACAAAGCTTTAAACTGTTCCTGAGTGCCACCGGATCCGTTATCGGATATCGAAAGATAAATTTGATTTTCCTGCTGCCAGGCTTTCCAGATTATTTTTGAATTTTCTGTTTTTTCAAGTGCTTTTATTGCATTTCCGGTAAGG
>SEBM01000442.1 GCA_004296145.1 Flavobacterium sp. | reverse complement strand
ATCCTACAATAATTGAAAATATAAAGCATGTAATCAGGTCAGGACGAATCTTGGAAAAGGAAATACAAACTACTGATTTAAAATGGTACCAAATGAATGTTTTGCCTTATTATGTTAAAAAGGAGAACAAGACAAATGGAGTGATCATAACTTTTATAGACATTACTTCCCGAATTACTGATCTTAAAGAGCAGGAAAAAATGATTGCTGAACATGAGCTTTTGCTCGACACCATTTCTCATGATATCAAAAATCCTCTTGCGGCCTTAGGGATGACTATTCAGCTACTAAGGCGTGTTCCAGAAAAAGGAATGGATCATTTTCCTGAATTGCTGGGTAATGTGGAAAGCAGCTTAAATAAGGTTACAGAAATCATTTATGATCTAGTGCAATCACGCTGGAGTAAGCATCGCTATCAGGCAGAAGAGGAACTTTTGGACCTTCAAATTATACTTGAAGATGTCCGGCTTGCACTAGCACCTCAGATTCAGGAATCGGGAGTAGTTTTTAATTTTAAAATACATTTAAATGTCTGACGTAACGGCAATTCATAATTTAGTTCAAAAAAGAAATGAATTAAAAACCGAAATAGCAAAAATTATTGTGGGCCAGAATGAAGTTATTGATCAAATCCTGATCTGTATTTTCTCCGGCGGACATGCACTTTTAATAGGTGTGCCCGGATTGGCAAAAACATTATTAATCAATACGCTGTCACAGGCATTAGGATTAGATTTTAAAAGAATTCAGTTTACGCCTGATTTGATGCCTTCGGATATTTTAGGAAGCGAAATATTAGATGAGAACAGAAAGTTTAAATTTATAAAAGGACCTGTTTTTTCTAATATCATTTTAGCAGATGAGATCAACAGAACGCCGCCAAAAACTCAGGCAGCTTTGCTTGAGGCTATGCAGGAACGTTCTGTAACAATTGCAGGTGAAAACCATAAATTAGATTTGCCTTATTTTGTATTAGCAACACAAAACCCAATTGAGCAGGAGGGAACTTATCCTTTGCCTGAAGCGCAATTAGACCGTTTTATGTTTGCTATAAAATTAGAATATCCTAGTTTTGAAGAAGAAGTTCAGGTTGTAAAACGTACAACATCTGACGTTAAGACAAATATTAATCCGTTGTTTTCCGCACAGGAAATTATCGATTTTCAACATTTAATCCGCAGAATTCCGGTAGCTGATAACGTTATTGAATATGCAGTTACTTTGGTTAGTAAAACAAGACCAGATAATGCATTGACAAATGACTTTGTTAAAAATTATTTAGATTGGGGAGCAGGACCGAGAGCTTCGCAGAATTTAATTCTGGCAGCAAAAGCACATGCTGCTTTTAAAGGAAAATTTTCTCCGGATATTGAAGATGTAAAAGCAGTTGCAACCGGAATTTTGAGACACAGAATTATCAAAAATTATAAAGCAGATGCAGAAGGAATTACAGAAGAAAAAATTATTCAAAAGCTTCTATAATTCTTGATTAGAAATAAATAAAAACCCAAAACAGTATTTGTTGTTTTGGGTTTTTTAGTTTCATTTACTTTGTGGTTTCGTTGATCAGAAAGACAGGTTGATTGTAGATTAGTTTTATAAACATAACCTCTACCATTGAAGTATATTTTTTATCTCCACATTGATACCACCAATACGATTTATAATTTTGACCGTTTTTCTCCATTTTATTAAACCATATTTCTTCATTATTAATGAAGATTTTTTTCGATTCAATAATGGTGTAGCCGTTACCTGTCCAACATACTAACGGATTATGGGAAGGAGTTTTAATATAAGTTAATTTCTTATTGTCTTCCATTTTAAAAACTTCGTCATTTACCCAAACACCTTTTACAGAACCAAATTTTGAGTTTAGATCCTGACGAAATCCGTTGTTGTTTTCGTTTATGATTTTTATGCTGACTGCAAAAAGAATCACAAATGATAGAATTATGATACTTGTTTTTGGTTGAATGTTGATTGAATCATTACTTACGAGTTTTGGTTTTATATACTTAACAAGCAATAACATTGGAATAATTTGATAAACTGTAAAGCAGATCAGACCGATGCCATGATGTAAAGTGTTTTCTTGTGTACAATTGAAAATCACCAATGTTATGATTCTAAAATAATTTGACACAACATTGAGTACAATAATCAAAAAACAGAATTGTAGTATTTGAAAAATTCCATAATACTGTTTCTGTTTTCTTTCTTCTAAAGTCATTAATATGGCACCGGATAACAATCCGGTTTTAAACATAGACAACCCCATGCAGGCGGTGTCGATTGTTATTTTTGAATTGTTGATGAAAAAATTAACGCCTTCTATTTTGTCTATTGTTATAAAATTTTTCATCGTAAGATAAACAACATAACAAATTCCTTGTTTTATTTCTGCTGTTAAGTGAGTAAAAAAAGAACTGAAAAGTGTCGAAAATAAAATGATACAGATAAAAGCAATAAAAGAGAATTTTGCAGTAAAATAATGAAATACCAAAAACAAAAGCATAAGCATTGCCAGGAAATGAACTGATTTTGTATGCAGTCGATACGTGACAAATTCTAAAATTAGAATTGAAACAAAAAGGAAATAATTTATTTTATAATTTGTTTTTCTTCCTCCAATTACAAAAAGTGAACAGGAAACGACTATCCCGATAAAATCTGTGTTTAGCACAGAAAATAATGTCTTACCGTTTATTGCAAGAAGTATTACAACTGCAAAAACGGCAAGGATTATTTTATTCTCTGAAATAAGTTTTTTCATTAATTGGCTAATTTTTGTTTTCTATAGTAGAATAAAATCAGCGATAAACTAATAAGTAGCATTGCCCATTCATGAGGTTCAGGAACTGCACCGTCATTGTTGATAGAAGCATTTCCTAAAGTGTTGATATTTTTCTCGATTCCGTTTTTAGCATAATCTTCATCTGTCTCTAAAACGATAAGAGATGAAATAGGAGTAACGATATTGGCGTCTTTTGCCAGATCAACATATTTATTTTGTGCCAGTGTATCATTTTGAATTTCGACCTGATCGTTTAAAACTTTTCCAAAACAAAACATTCTGTACAAATGATTAGAACCGTTGCTTACTGTTTTTTGCGCTGCTGGATTTTCATAAATAGAAATACCTGCAGGTTCTACATTAATGCTGTTTTCTGTTGTTTTAAATTTTATAAAGTTGTTTTTCTGAACAAGTTTTACACAGTTTTCAATATCAGTTTTAAAATAATCAACATACTTCTGTTCTTTTACAGTCTGCCAAAAAGGATTTATTTCATCAGAAATATTGATGACTTTTAAATTCTTTTCTTTTGTTTCTTTTTTTAGTTTTTTCAAATAATCAGAAGACTCCAATTCTTCAAAGTTGGACGAAAATGTACCGCATTTGGTTATGATCAAACTATTTTTCTCTAAATCGTATAATGGAAGCAGCGAATAATTCAATTCATTAAAGGAGCGAATCAAAGAGAGCCTCCGGAGGGAGTGCGATTCGCTCCTGCACCGCATCCGTCAGCATTTGCTGGTCGTAGAACTCGCCCCTCGAGTTCTCAACCTCGTAGAGGCCGTCCGTAAAGAGCATGAGCAGATCATTGGGCTTCAGCTCTCTCT
>SEBM01000441.1 GCA_004296145.1 Flavobacterium sp. | reverse complement strand
CTTCAAAGCCTTTGTCATGTGGGCTTCAACAGCTTTTAAGGTAACCTGCATTTCTTCGGCTATTTCTGCGTTTTTTTTATTTTCGAAGCGTTTCTTTATAAAAACTTCGCGTGTTTTAGGTGGTAATTCGTTGATAGATTCCTGAATAATGCGTTCTAATTCCGTTAATTCTAAAGTGTCAAATGATATTGAATTTAAAACTTCAATATCCAGTTCGCGCTCTTTTTGATTTAAAACCTCATTTTTAAATTTATCCTTCACTTTATTGTGACGAATTAAATTCAGGCATTTTGATTTGGAGTAAGTGTACAGAAAAGACTGAATTCCGTTTATAGATTCAATATTTTCCCTGTTTTGCCATAAATTCAGAAAAGCTTCCTGCGCCAGATTTTCGGCCTCTTCAGCATCATAAATAAACTGAACGCTAAACGATTGAATCCTGCGAAAATATTTATCATAGAAATAAGTAAAAGCAGTTTCGTTTCCTTCTTTGAAAGATTCGAAATGATTAGACTCTAAACTATTATTTATATTCATCAAACTGGATTGCTTTACGGGGCAATATAAGTAATTTTTTAAATCACTTCTCGACCCATTTTCTCAGGAAAGCGGCAAATATAAAAGTTTATTTATATTAATTCTAAATAAAATTCAAATAAAGGTTTATTCCTGAAATTTTATTCAGAAAAAAGCCCAATCTGTTTAGATCGGGCTTTTTTTTAGTGTTTTAATTTGAAGTATTTGTGTCATTTCGACGAAGGAGAAATCACACTAGTAACCACAATGCTGGAATATTGGATGTGATTTCTCCTTCGTCGAAATGACACACAGTGAGGAATACTGTGATTTAAAAAACCTTGCGGACCTTGCGTAAACCCTGGCGTTCTTTGCGGTTAAATAACCCTCTTCCTAAAATTAACCCACCCCAAACCAATCAAAAACAAATTGAAAACCAACAACGGCAAAAACACCAAAGAAAGTTTCGTTTCCGATTTATCCTCAAAAGTTTCTACTTTAAACTGATCCCATTTCTGTTCATTTACAGCAGTATTATCAAATATTTTTGGATAAAAATGCAGGCGTAATTTCTCATGAAAATCTTTCGTTTCCTTCAAAAATAAAAGCTGGTTTCCTAAATCAGATTTCGCAATTTCGTTCAACTGAATCTGCGTGTGCAAAGTCGGAATAAACAAAGCAATAAGCTGACTCGCATCATTTCGTTGTTGTAGTTTTGTTGCCAGTTCATCTGATTGTTTAGCCGAATCGTCGTCGCCAGCCTGCTGCATGGCGTAATACCAAAGCCAATTGAATTCACCTTCGGGAAGACCGTATTTTTTATACTGCGGATAATGAGCATAAAATTGATCCATTGTGATTTTTTTATCCATATCCCATTTTTCATGGTAAGCATTTCTTTGTTTCAAAGTTAGTTCTAAAGCCTCAGGAACAGGATATTTATTGACAATATACGTATTGATTGTTGCCGGTAAAATGATAATCAGAAATAGCCAGATCGTTAGTAAAATAACCGCATTAAAATTTGAATTCTTTTGTAAGGAAACAATAAAGAAACAAACCGAAAACCAAAAAAGAATATACAGAATTCCCAATCCGTAAAAAGCCAGGAATGCTTTGTCCAGCGGAATATTCAAAAATAAAACAGCTATTAGAAGTACAATTGTCAGAAGCGCCAACAAACTTAAAATTCTGATATAGAATAATTTCAGAATATATAAAAAAGTGTTTTCACTTTGAGTTGCTACGATTTTCCAGGTTCCGCTTTCCTTTTCTTCTGAAATAATATTGTACGTAAAAGCAATAATCAAAAGCGGAAAAAGATACACCAGCACAAAACTAAAATCGATATTTCCCGACAAAAGATTATTCGGATTATTCAACTCGGCATCGTATTTCTGTGCTTCCAAACCCCGAATATTGACACTCTGAATCGACGGATTTACATCACGCTGACCAATCGCTAAACTGTTTATCGGAAAGGTTTTATTGACTAAAGAAAACTTGACATAATAGAGCAGAAGTCCAATTTCGTCTTTATGAAATGCCGCATTTCTGGCAATGTGTTCTTTCTGATAAACTGCAGCTTCGGTTATATTTTGTTTTTGTTTTTCCTGAAATTGTTGTCCGATCAAAAGGCTGATGAAACCAATAAGCAACAGGAAAATCAAACCAATTTTGGTTCCTTTTGATCGTATGAAATTTTTAAATAATAATACTAACATATTAAATTGCTTTAAGGTTTTTGGCTGCGATTCTGATTAAGATAAAAAGCAGGCTAATCCAGAGAATAATTGATAAAACAGAAACGATTTCACTTTTTAAAACTTCCCAGATTGCTTTTGGTTCGTAATGAAATTCTTCAACATCTGCCCAGTGTTCTTTGCCGATAGTGAGTGGTTTATCATTTGGCCCGGGTTTTTTATTACTGATGTATTTAATCTGTAAGCCGTTCATTTTTTGAGCCATTGTATAGCGATAATCCTCAGCTTGTTTCTGGAAATCGATATAAGAATCATAATCTGTGTTGGATAATCCCATCGAGAGGTTTTTCATGGCGATATACGGATTGAAAAAAGAAATTGTTTTTGAAAAGCTGTTTTGTTTTTCGTAAATCTTCAACAAATCTTCCAGATGTTTTTTATAAATATCCGAACTGATTTTTTCACCTTCGGTCATAATAAAACCTGAATAATTAAAAGGAAGTTTCTGAACCGAATCGACTTTGTAAACCGTTAATAAAGAATCTTTTATTGCCTTATAATGCGGATCGTTTGGGTTATGGCTATCGCCTTGTTTCAGAATATCTTTTTCTATATCACTGTTAAACTGAATTTTAGAAGGCGCTTCATATAAATAAGCACCAATTGCCTGAGTCGTTCTCGGTAAAATAATCGTAAAAACCAACCAGATTCCGATAAGGGAAATCAAGGCTTTTTTTGAAGTTTTGCTTGACGCGGAAATCAAAACAGCAATGAAACAGAAGAAAATCAGATAAATGAAATGAAAAGCAATAAACAAAAGCATTTTCAGTGTTTCATCAACAGAAATACTAAAGTTTTGCAAGCCAAGCCAAACCAAAACCAGAATAATTATGGTCGGAATAAAAAGCAGCATTATAACAGAAGCAACGCCTAAAACTTTTCCAATCAAAAGCTGTTTCCAACTGATTCCCTGACTTAAAAGCAGTTTTAAGGTTCCGTTTTCACGCTCGTAGGCAATCGAATTAAATCCTAAGAAAAAGATCAGCAAAGGCAGCAAAATCTGCAAAACCATTGCAATACTGATTTCGCCAAAGCGAAGCATGCTGTTTGAGAAACCGGCTTCAGAGAAATTCGCGGTATTTTGTTTGTGCGCTTCAAGGAAAATCGCATTTCCGAAAAAAGGTTCCATTCCGAATTCAAAAACACTTAACGAAGTACTTTTACGAAAAGCAAAGTTCCCGTAATGCGCCATTCTGTGCGGATTTTTATCCGGATTATTCAGCCAGTCTTTTCTGGATTCGTGCTGGTATTTTTCGCTCGTTTCGTTTTGATTGGTATAATTTTCCCAACCCGAAAATGCAGCATAAAGTAATAAAAGTCCAATAAATAAAGTAATGATAAATAC
>SEBM01000440.1 GCA_004296145.1 Flavobacterium sp. | reverse complement strand
ATTTGTTTTGCTTTGATAAACTTCTCTTACAACTGAACTTTATGAGTTAATTATCATTTTTCTAATTATGAATATCCAAGTTTCCCGAACAATTTTGAGTTAACCCATACTTTATCCTGGGCAGGAATCTACGAGAGAAATAATTTTAAAATTGCTTTGGGGACAAAATGGTCTTCGGGCAGGCCAAAAACTTCTCCTGATAATTCCCAAATTGATCTTTCAGATCCGGTATTGGTTTACAACAAACCAAATAATACCAATCTGCATATTTTTTCGCAGTTTAATATTTCTTCGACTTATAAATGGGAAACTAAAAATGGAATTCAGTATAAATTAGGAATCTCTATTTTAAATATTTTAAACAGAAAAAATGAAATCAGCGAATATTACAGAATTAATTCACTCTCGAATTCTATAGAAGAAGTTGAAACTTTTGCTCTGCAAAGAACTCCAAATGTGAGCTTTAGAATTTCATTATAATTTCTTTTAATATTCTTATTTCAATTTTTTAAGAAAATAATATTTTTTTGGTAGGGTAATTTTCATGATGACTGTTTTAGTATCGTATAAACTAAAATTAAACAATCATGAAATTAAAACAAATTAAATTCGCTTTAGTTGCTGTTGCGGCGGCAACATTTTTCGTAAGTTGTAGTAGTGATAAAGATTCTGATGAGAACACTACTCCTACTCCTGTAGCAAAAGCAGAAGTTTCCCTTTCTACTAGTGCAACATTAGGTTCTTATTTATCAGATAAAAATGGAAGGTCTTTATACTTTTTCGCAACAGACGCAAACGGACAAGCTTCTTGTACAGGAGGATGTGAAGCGTTATGGCCTGCTTTTAACGTAGATAATTTAACCGCTGATAAATTAGGCACAGGATTAACATTGTCAGATTTTGCAACAATAACTACTACATCTGGTAAAAAACAATTAACCTACAAAGGCTGGCCTTTATATTATTACGCACCGGTTTCTGAAGGAGATGGTTATGGGAACGGCGGTGTCAACACACCAGAAGCTGCAGGTAAAACAACCGGAGACGGAGTTGGTGGTGTTTGGTTTATAGCAAAACCGGATTATTCTGTTATGCTTGTAAAAAGTCAGCTTGTAGGGCATGACGGAAAAAACTACAAATCAGATTATACTGTTGGAGATGGTTTGACAACTTATTTTACAGATGCTAAAGGATTAACGTTATACACTTTCAAAAACGATAATTTTAAAAAGAACAATTTTACAAAAGCAGATTTCTCAAACAATGCTGTTTGGCCAATTTATGAAACAGATAAGATTGTTATTCCGTCTATTCTTGATAAATCTAAATTTTCTGTAATTACTGTATTTGGCAAATCGCAACTTGTTTATAACGGATGGCCATTATATTATTTTGGACAGGATGCAGGCGTAAGAGGTGCTAATAAAGGAATTAGTTTTCCTAGCCCAGCAGTTTGGCCTGTACCGGTAAAAGATTCACCACTTGCAATATAAAATCAGGTAAATTTATTTGACATGCTTAAAGGATATTTCCAATTTGTTCAAAAGAAGATTGAACAAATTGGAAATATTTTTTTACACGTTATTCTTTTTCTTTTTACCCTAACTCTCTCAATACAAGGTTTGTAAAACAATTCTTGCCACAATTTTCATTTTTTTCATAAAAAACTTCAATTCTTAAGTAGGGTAATCTAAAACAAGGCTGTTTTAGTATTGAACCCAATCAAAGAAAAAATGAAAAGAAAGAAAATAATAATTGCAATTGTAACCTTGTTGTTGGTCGTGTCGGGAGGCATTTATTTTTATTATGGAGTTGTTTTTAAAGAAGCGCGAAATATAGAATCAGAAATACCTGATTTTAGTATCTCGGCAATGACATTACTTGACGATTATAATGCTGACCCTAAAAAAGCAGATTTCTCCTATCTCAATAAAACAATAGAAATAACAGGCAAGGTCACCAAAGAAACAGATTCTGTAATCATACTCGAAAACAATGTTTTTTGCCTCTTCACTCAAAAAATAAAAACTCCGCTTCTGCATAATAAAGTAACGATCAAAGGCAAATGCATCGGTTACGATGAGTTATTTCAGGAAGTTAAACTAGACCAGTGTACCATTAATAAACAAAATAATTAATCAATTTATGAAGAAATTTTTAGTCCCAATCTGCCTTTTTTTGGCTACCATGGCATATTCGCAAGACGATTTACTGAAAGATCTTGATTCTACTCAGGTAGAAGAAAACTATTCTACGGCAACTTTTAAAGCCTTGCAGCTGGTTACATTACAAACCACAAAAATGCCAGCAAAAAAAGAGTTTTATTTTGTAGTTTCTCATCGTTTTGGAACTGTAAAAGATGGTTTAGATAGTTTTTTTGGTCTAGATAACGCTACTACAAAACTTGGCGGTATTTATGGTGTTACAGATTGGTTATCTCTTAGCCTTTCCAGACATACTTTAAATAAAATGTATGAAGCCGGAGCAAAATACCGACTAATGAGACAAGACGATCACTTTCCTGTAGACATTGTCGGGTACAGCGTTATGGATATTAATACTTTTTTAGAAAAAGAACAATATCCCGGCTTAGAGTTTAAACACAGAACGACATACGTGCAGCAACTATTACTTTCCAGAAAAGTGAGTCAAAAACTTTCCTTAGAGTTAGTACCGTCTTTTATACACAAAAACCTGTATAACCCGGAAATAGAAAAAGATAATCAGTTTTCTTTTGGCGGCGGCGGACGTTATAAAATCACTAAAAGATTATCGGTTAATTTAGAATACATGCACAATTTTGACAAACCCGATTTTTATGTAAATCCATTATCTGTTGGTTTGGATATAGAAACCGGCGGACATGTTTTTCAACTCATATTTACCAATTCACAATCTATGAGCGAGAGTGGTTACCTGACCAATGCAGCCGGAAAATGGGATAAAGGAGACTTCTTTTTCGGATTTAACTTATACAGAGTATTTTAAAAACCATAAAAAAATCATTCATGAAAAAAGCAATCGCACTTATAATTTTAATGGCTGCATTTACGAGCTGTAGCGATTCTGATACTTATCAGGATATTGAAACGTCACCAGAAACCGGAACACCTCCGGATACGGGAAATCCTGGAACCGATCCAACTTTTGTTACTTATACTAAAAATGTAAAAGCCGTTATTGATGCCAATTGTATTGGATGTCACCAAAGCGGAAGATCTGCAGGTTTTGCACCTTTAACTACTTATGCTGAAGTAAAAGCAGCTGTAGAAAATACCGGTTTATTAAATAGAATTCAGTTACAGACTGGTCAACAGGGAATCATGCCTCAAGGCGGAAGAATGTCGCAGACCAATATTGATTTGATTGTAAAATGGAATACTGACGGACTAAAAGAAAATTAATATGAAAAAGCCAATTTTTAACGTAACCGTATTGCTGTTTATACTTGCAGCATCTACAAATGGATTTGCACAAAAATTAATTACAAAAACAGGCAGCATAAAATTTCAGGCTTCAATGCCTACGTATGAAGAAGTTGCTGCAGAAAACAAAAGTGTCTCTGCTGTTTTGGAGCAGTCAACCGGAGATTTTGCTGCTTTGGTTCTTATAAAAGGTTTTAGGTTTAAAG
>SEBM01000439.1 GCA_004296145.1 Flavobacterium sp. | reverse complement strand
AACATCCCGATCTTACCCCAAATGACATTCGTTTTATAGCTTATGTGTATATGGATTTGACTTCAAAGGAAATTGCTTCGATGCTCAACATTACACTTGAAGCTTGCCGGAAAAGGAAAGAACGAATTATTCAAAAGTTGGGAATTTCAGATGATATTTCGCTGAATGCTTACTTGGCGAGTATTTAAATTTTACTCAAAAATAATAATTTCCATCTTGGGATTCTTAGTCCGAATCTTGATGAATTGATAGTCCCAACTGCCTTCATTTTTAATGGCATAGATATCCATTTTCCCTTTTCCTTTGTTTCCTTTTACCCGTACCGACAAGACAACCGATTTATTGTCATTTGAATATATTGCGTTTCCTTCTAGAATTGCTAATTTATCAAGCGGTTCTATTTCTCCAATAGCTTCAATAACTCTTTGATTTGTTTTTGCTTTTTCAACAGCTTTCTCATACAGGGAATTATCAAAATATACCTGAGTAATATCAGTTACATTTCCGCCTAGAGTAGAAATTAAACCAACTAAAAGCAATAAAAATAGTATCAGAGTAGGTAAAAACCATTTTAGATTTCTTTTCCACCAACTTCCCTTAATTATCAATTCATTATCCATATTTATATCTTTGTTGCAGGGTTAATTATTTCTGAAAAACGCAATTCAAAGAAACAAATAAAATTACCAAAGTAGTTTCTTACAAGATGAATTTTATAATAATTTTATTAAATGAAAGTGGGCATTCCTGACATTATATTTAGCTCATCGAATACTTCTTAGGCTTAATCCCAATATGTTCTTCAAAAACCCTTGAAAAATGACTAAGATTCGTAAATCCCAATTGATAGCCAACTTCAGAAACGGTTAGTCGTTTTTCTTTTAACAACATTGCCGCTTCCTGCATTCGTAGTGACTGGTAATATTCAAAAACACCTTTTCCGAATGTCTGTTTAAATAGTTTTCGCAATTTTGGTTCGCTCATTCCCGCTTCAATCGCCATAGATTTAATGTTAGGAGATTCATTTAAATTAGATTCCAGGCGCAATTTTATATTATAGATTGATTTGATGTCATCAATGTGCATATTGCTCGTAGGAATCTGCTCGCGTTGCATTAACAATGTAAAAATGTAACACAGCAATTCTTTGCATTTTAATTTATAAAAATAACTTTCAAAACTTTCAGGAACAGCCTGATTTTGTATTTCACCCGCAGCTCTGATAATATCTGCTGAAATTCCTGTTTCAAACACAAAGTTGTCATTAGATTCTAAAATAGTTTCTACCACTGAATGTTTTACATTTCCAAAAAGCAAACGTAAATATTCTCTCGAAACAGCAATTGTAACACTTTCAAAAATAGTATTCGAAGGCATATCCATTACAGAAGTAACGGCATGTTTACAAATAATGACATTCGCTTTTTCTCTCATTAATTGTTCTTCAGTTTTTGAAGCCGAAGTAAAAACACCGCTTAACATAATCACTACATCATCCTGCCCTTCTGCGAATTCGTTGGTACGTTCAATAATAACTTCTTCATTAAGATGATAATTTCGGATCATCATTCTCAGATTTCCCCAATTGAAGCCCGTTATATATCCGCCACCTTTATTTTCAGGGATATAAATAAACCTGCCGGAAATATTTGCTCCAATAGCCTCAGCAAATTCAAACATAACCCCCGACCCACCATCAACAACTGATATTTTCATTTACGACTATTTTTAAATTATAAGCAACTATTTTAGCTATAAAAGTAGCATTAATTTTGTCTCATCAATAAATAAGTTAATTAAAAACAGAATATATGTTATTAGAAAATAAAGAAGTAGCCATAATTGGCGGTGGTCCCGGAGGTTTAACCTTAGCAAGATTATTACAATTAAAAGGTGTTAACGTAAAAGTGTACGAAAGAGACATCAACAGCACACAAAGAGTTCAGGGCGGTACTTTAGACCTTCATACAGAATCAGGATTGGCAGCATTGGAAAAAGCTGGCTTAATGAATTCCTTTAAAGCAAATTACAGACCCGGAAACGACAGGCTTCGTGTTCTTGATGAAAATGCAAATATTTTCTTTGACGAACATGAACATGAAGTTACAAGGGATTTTGGAGACGAGCATTTTAGACCAGAAATTGATCGCGGCCCGTTGAGAAAACTTCTGTTAGATTCTTTACAACCAGATACCGTGATTTGGGACAGCCATATTATTTCAATCGAAAAGACGGAAAACAAATGGAAAATCAATTTTAAAAACGGAAATACAGCAACAGCAGATATCATAATTGGTTCAGACGGTGCAAATTCAAAAATTCGTCCTTTTGTTACTTCGATTAAGCCTTTTTATTCTGGTGTAACTATTTTAGAAAAAAATATTTTTGATGCTAAAAATAACGCTCCAAAAATCTACGAACTTTTAAAAGGAGGAAAAATAATGTCTTTTGGAGATTCTAAAACCGTTAGCGCAAGTGCTAAAGGTGACGGAAGCATTGATTTTTATATCGGTTTTAAAACAGAAGCAGATTGGTACAAAAACAGTGGAATTGATTTCAATGATAACAAACAGGTTTTAAAATGGTTCAAAAAAGAATATTCTAAATGGGACAGCGTTTGGCATGAATTATTCGAATACGAGGAATCTTCTTTCACGCCAAGACCATTGCATTGTATGCCGCTGGATCAGTTTTGGGAAGCACAATCAAATATTACACTAATTGGAGACGCAGCACATTTAATGCCTCCGTATGCCGGCGAAGGTGTAAATATGGCAATGCTGGATGCACTACAATTAAGCGAAAGCTTAACAAGTGAAAAACATTCGGATCTGGAATCAGCAATTGGAGATTACGAAAAACAAATGTTTGAGAGATTTGCCATAATTGGACAGGAAACGATGGATAATACAGAATGGATGCATTCTCCCGAAGCATTAAAAAACATGCTGGAAATGATTTCTCAACATCATTAAAAGTAATCAAAAGCGAAACTTCAGTAGTAATCGAAGTTTCGCTTTTTTACTTTCAAATATTACAAATAAACTTTTTCTTTTACTAACTATTAATTTATAAAAAGCACTTCCAAGAAAAACAAATCTTTCTTACATTCGTTTCAAAATTAACCTACTAATCCCAAATTAGTCTATGAAACATTTATTACTACTATCATTCATTATGATAACGTGTACAAGTCTGGCGCAATCTGCAACAGGCTATTTTGACAAAGCCATGAAAAAAGCGGAAGCCGGTAACACAAAAGGCGCCATTTTAGATTACAACAAAGCAATCAAAATGAGTCCGAGGTTTGTTGAAGCTTATCAAAACAGAGGAGTTGCAAAATGCAAACTCAATGACCTAACCGGAGCTCTTGCCGATTTTAACAAGGCGATTGAGTTAGACAATATGAATAGTGATGCTTTTACAGGAAGAGCAAATGTAAATTACAAATCATCAAATTTTAAGGAAACGATTGAAGATTGTTCTTATTGCCTGATGATGAATCCAAAAGATTATGTCGCTTTAAATTTGAGAGGACTGGCGTACAATAAAATTGGAGACAAAAAGAATTCCTGCAAAGATTTTACAAAAGCAATAGAACTGGGCAGCCAAAGTGCCGCAAAAAACAGAGCTACTT
>SEBM01000024.1 GCA_004296145.1 Flavobacterium sp. | reverse complement strand
TATCTAAGGTTATTAAAAGAAAGCTTAAGCTTTGCCATAAATGCTTTACGAAATAATAAATTGCGTACACTATTGTCATTGCTTGGTGTTACAATTGGTATTTTTTCGATTATTGCTGTACTCGCTGCGGTTGATTCTTTAGACAGAAAAATTTCTAAAGATCTGAGCAGCTTAGATAAAAATACAATTTATTTAATGAAATTTTGCTTTGGACCATCAGAAATTCCACAATGGAAAAGAGAACAGTTTCCCAATGTAAAATATGATGAATATATCGCGTTGAAAAATTCTATGAATAATACACAACAAGTCGGTTATCAGCTTTTTGTAAACAGAGAAACTTTAAAATATGATTCTAAAACTGTAGCCGATGTAAATATTATTCCTTCTTCGTTTGAAATGGTGGATATTGATGGAGTAAGTTTTGATAAAGGAAGATTTTATAATGAATCTGAATCGAATTCAGGAACTGCTGTTGTTGTTTTAGGATATGATATTGCCGATGGACTTTTTGGGTCAAGTGATCCTATCGGAAAAAATATTCGATTATACGGACAACGCTTTACCGTAATTGGAGTTATCGCCAAGCAGGGAGCAGGTTTTTTTGGAGACAGTAATGATACATCTGTTTATTTACCGGCAAATTTTTTGCGAAGAATGTATGGTGACAGCGATGCAATGACACCGGTAATTGTTTTAAAGCCTGTAAAAGGAATTGACATGGATGCTTACAAAGCCGAAGTAGCACAAAAATTGCGTGCAATTCGCGGAATGAAAGCTGGAGAAATAGATAACTTTTTTATTAATGTGTTATCCGGTTTTACAGATTTTATTGATGGTATTTTGGGTCAGATGAATGTTGTAGGCTGGATTATAAGTGGATTTTCTCTTTTGGTTGGAGGCTTCGGAATTGCAAATATTATGTTTGTTTCTGTAAAAGAACGTACCAATCTTATTGGAATTCAAAAATCGTTAGGAGCGAAAAATAAATTCATATTATTTCAATTCTTATTTGAAGCCGTTATTTTATCTGTAATAGGAGGGATAATTGGTTTATTGATGGTTTGGGGAATTTCGGTATTACTAACTAAATTATTAGATTTTGAATTTGTTTTAAGTCTTAGCAATATATTTCTTGGAACCGGACTATCTGCAATAATAGGTTTAATATCAGGGATTTTGCCTGCAATTTCTGCCGCAAAATTAGATCCCGTTGAAGCGATCCGAACCGGAATGTAAAATGTCTATCTTTGTTATTGGTTGGAAATTTTGAGACCATTTTTTTAGAATTTTTAAGGTTACATTTTTTAATTCAAAAAAATAATAACAAATGAGCTTTATTTTAAATCCTGTTGACACTGTTGATTCTATTACCAGAAAAGAATTCAAAAAGAATTATTTAGATAAAAGAAAGCCTTTAATTATAAAAGGACTGACCAAAGACTGGCCGGCGCGCGAAAAATGGTCTGTCGATTACTTTAAGGAAATTGCAGGAGATATTGAAGTGAAATTAGTCGATAACTCAAAAGCAGATCCGACCAAAGTAATCAATGCCTCAATTGCCAGTATGAAATTTGGCGAATATCTCGACTTGATAAAAAGAGAACCTACCAACTTACGTATTTTTTTCTTCAATCTTTTTAAGCACAGACCCGAATTAGTTAATGACGTAAAAGTGCCCAAAGATTTAATGGGAGGTTTTATCGAAAGTATGCCTGCGATGTTTTTTGGAGGCTCAAAAGCGATTACGTTTTTACATTATGATATCGATTTACCACATCTTTTTCATACTCATTTTGGAGGCAGAAAGCACATCATATTATTTGATAATAAATGGAAGAAAAGACTCTATTGTCTTCCGAATACCACTTACGCATTAGAAGATTACGATGTTACAAATCCTGATTTTGAAAAATTTCCGGCTCTGAAAGGAGTAGAAGGGTATGAAGTTTTTCTGGAGCACGGCGACACTTTGTTTATGCCAACAGGAATGTGGCATTGGATGCGTTACATTGATGGTTCTTTTTCCCTTACACTTCGCGCATGGGATCGTTCAATTACCAGAAAAATGGAAAGCGTCTGGAGTTTGTTTATGCACGGAGCCGTTGACAGCGCAATAAAATTAGTTTTTAAACAGCGTTATGCAAAATGGAGGGAAAAACTGGTTTTTAAAATTGCTGAAAGAGAATTGAAAAAGGGCAGACCAAAAAAATAATCAATCACAAAGTTGAGAAAATTCCGTAGGAATGAAGTATTTTGTAGCAACGGAATTTATTCCGTTGAGATTGAGCGCACAACGAAATAGAGTTCCGTAGGAACGGAACATATTTTATTTATTCAACTTCGGTTTTATAAAAGGAAGTGTAATTCTGTCTTGATCCCATTTAATATCGTCAGAATAATAGTAATGATTATTTTTCTTGTATTTAAGAACTGTGTCTTCTTCCTGCGTTGTTCGTCTTATAACATAAGTTTCTAGTCGATTTTTAATTAAAAAATCTAAAAAAGAAATGTCTTTAATCGTGTCCTTTTGTGAAGCAATGGTCAAAACTTGTCTTTTTTTATCTTTATAAAGAATGTTTTCGGAAAGAAAACCATTTAAATTTTCCTTAGGTATTCGAACAATATCTTTTGGTTGTAAATCTAAAAAATGAGGCAACGTATCATTCTCCATTCCTGTTCCGCATCTAACTCCAATATAGTTTTGTTGATAGTAGTAAAGATTATCATCTTTATCAATTACTAGCTGACTCTCGCCATAAAACCCTTTTGGAGGAAATGCAAAAGTAGTGTTCTTACTTTTTGCTAAGGAGTCAAAATACTCCTGTCTCTTTTTGTCCTCATAAGAAATAATATAAGTTTGACGTTTTTTAATGCTTTCTTTTTTCGAACAATTCAAAAGAAATAAACAGACAATAAAACCGGCAATTACCTTTTTCATA
The DNA here is from genome assembly GCA_004296145.1 of Flavobacterium sp. GTDB lineage: Bacteria > Bacteroidota > Bacteroidia > Flavobacteriales > Flavobacteriaceae > Flavobacterium. The sequence continues at coordinate 12,674 of SEBM01000024.1, read as the reverse complement.
AAGCAAAATTTAAAATAAAGATATAACAAAACTAAAATGTAATTTAAGCTTTCTCTTTCCGAAATTTTTCGAGAAAATATATTGCATTGAAATAATACCTACAAGGTTTTGAAAACCTTGCAGGAATTTAAAATGAACTTACATAACTTATATGGTTTAAAAACAAAAAAAAATCCCAAGAAGCAATTTCTCGGGATTTCTATATTTATTTAGAAGCTTTTAAAAACTATCTAATATCATTATTCTGAATCAAATCAATATACAAATTGATTTTATCTTTTAAATCTTTTCTAGGCGTGATAAAGTCAAGGAAACCGTGCTCTAAAAGAAATTCAGCAGTTTGGAAACCTTCTGGTAAATCTTTTCCTGTAGTATCACGAACAACACGAGGTCCGGCAAAACCGATCAAAGCACCAGGCTCAGAGATATTGATATCTCCTAACATAGCGTAAGATGCAGTAGTTCCTCCTGTAGTTGGGTCTGTACATAAAGAGATGTAAGGTAGTCCAGCTTCAGCAAGTTGTGCCAGTTTTACAGAAGTTTTAGCCAATTGCATCAAAGAATAAGCTGCTTCCATCATACGCGCACCACCAGATTTAGAAATCATTACAAAAGGCATATTGTTTTTGATCGCGTGATCAATTCCTCTTGCGATTTTTTCTCCTACAACAGCTCCCATAGATCCACCAATAAAGGCAAAATCCATACAGCAGATTACAAGCTCTTTTCCTTTAGATTTTCCTACTCCTGTACGCACAGCGTCTTTCAGGTGAGTTTTTTCCATTACATCTTTTAACCTTTCTGCATATTTTTTTGTATCCACAAAATGCAGAGGATCTTTAGAAGTCATGTTTTTATCCAATTCAACAAACTCGTTATTGTCGAATAAAATCTCAAAATAGGTTGCGCTTCCAATTCTAACGTGAAAATCATCTTCCGGGCTAACAAACAAATTTCTCGCTAATTCGTCAGCATCAATAATTTTTCCAGTTGGAGATTTGTACCACAATCCTTTCGGAACGTCCATCTTATCTTCTGTAGCGGTCGTAATCCCTTTTTCCTGTCTTTTAAACCAAGCCATATTTTTGATTTTTGATTTTAGACTTAAGATTTTAGATTTTAGATTAGTGAAAATCTAAAATCTAAAAATCAGCAATCTGAAATTATAGTGTATTAACGTTATTTAAGTCTGCAAAAGCTTGCTCCAATCTTGTATTGAATGTCACTTCACTTTCACGTACCCATCTTCTTGGGTCATAATATTTTTTGTTTGGAGAATCTGCACCTTCTGGGTTACCAATTTGTGATTTTAAGTAGTCAAGGTTTTTAACCATATAATCACGGATACCTTCAGTATAAGCAAATTGTAAATCTGTATCAATGTTCATTTTGATAACTCCGTAGCTAATTCCTTCTCTGATTTCTTCAAGTGTAGAACCTGAACCTCCGTGGAAAACGAAATCTACCGGGTTATGTCCAGTGTTGAATTTGTTTTGAACGAAATCCTGAGAGTTTTTTAAGATTTTTGGAGTCAATTTTACGTTTCCTGGTTTGTAAACACCGTGAACGTTTCCAAAAGCAGCAGCGATAGTAAATTTAGGACTTACTTTAGATAATTCTTCGTAAGCGTAAGCTACTTCTTCTGGTTGCGTATATAATTTTGAGCTGTCAACATCAGAGTTGTCAACACCATCTTCTTCACCACCTGTAATACCAAGCTCGATTTCTAATGTCATTCCCATTTTGCTCATTCTAGCTAAGTACTCTTTACAGATCTCGATATTTTCTTCGATTGGCTCCTCAGACAAATCGATCATGTGAGAACTGAATAATGGTTTTCCTGTTTCTGCAAAATGTTTTTCAGAAGCATCTAATAAACCGTCGATCCAAGGTAAAAGTTTTTTTGCACAGTGGTCAGTATGTAGAATTACAGTTGCTCCGTAAGCTTCTGCCAAAGTATGAATATGTTTTGCTCCTGCGATTCCACCAGCGATAGCTGCTTTTTCACCTGCATTAGATAATCCTTTTCCAGCATTAAATTGTGCTCCTCCGTTTGAAAATTGAATAATAACCGGCGCATTTAGTTTTGCTGCAGTTTCAAGAACTCCATTGATTGTACTTGACCCAGTTACGTTTACTGCTGGAAGTGCAAATCCTTTTTCTTTCGCATAATTAAAAATCTCCTGAACCTGATCTCCTGTAGCTACTCCTGGTTTAATGTTGTGTGCCATTGTAATTTTTTTTATAGTTGTTTTTAGTTTTTAGGTTGCAAAAATAAGAATTAATTAGCATTAGAACGGATAATTTATTCCAAAATTTAAAACCGAGTGTCCAAAATTGTATTCTTTAAACCAACGGTCACCCTTCTCATGCGAGGGATTATAGGTCTTAAAGCCTAAATCTAAACGAACAACAAAGAAGCTTAAATCGTAACGCAAGCCAAACCCTGAACCCAAAGCAATTTCATCTAAATCGTTTAAGTTGTCAAATTTTGCTTTCGGATCTACGACATTATCGAGCACATTCCAGATATTTCCGGCGTCTGCAAAGATCGCTCCCTTAACATCTCCGAAAATTGGAAACCTAAATTCACCACTCATTGCAATTTTCATATTTGCCTCGTTAAAGTCATTAGAAGCATTTGTACTTCCCGGACCTAATGAGTAAGGCTGCCATGCGCGATTATCATTTGAACCTCCAGAATAATAACTTCGTGAAAACGGAATATAATTTGAGTTCCCAAACGGAATCGCAATTCCAAAAAAGCTTCTTACTGCCAATACTTTCTCTTTACCAAAATCCCAGTGCTTGATATAGTCAAATTCGGTTTTAATATATTCAGAATAAGGCAGATTGAAGATTACATATTGATCATTTGAATTTTTTGGCAAACTTGATAGGTTAGAAATAGCGGTTAATATGGTTCCCGCAGATTCTATTTTAGTCTTAAATTGGTAAAAGGTATTATCGGCAAGATCTTTTTTGGTTGTTTTAGTAAAAGTATAACTTGTAGCCAGAATAAAGTCATTTTCAGTCAATCTGACTCTTCTTTCTTCAATACTCTCAACATCCTGATATTCTTGTCTATCCGGAGTTAAAGCCGTTTGTCCTGTTAAAACCTGATTGGTAAAGTTGGTTGTACCTTCACTGATTTTTAAATTTTGATCGTCATCTAAATTTCCTGCATCAGTATTGTAAACATTCGCAATATCATTCAGCTCATTATAAGAAGAAGTGTAGACATTAAAGTAATTATTTGGATTTAAATTACGTACAAACTGTGCATTTAACAAGTCTAACTTTGCTGTATTGTTTCTTTTTGGATTCCAGTTATACGAAAGACCTCCTGTGAAATTTTCTTTATCAAGACCAATATTGGTTTGTTTAGAAAAACCGGCTGTAATACTTGTCGATGGAATCATCCTTTTCGGTATAATTTTTTCGGTTCCGAAAGGCAATAATATTCTTGGAAAATTTAATTTCATATCAAGACCATATTCCGAAACATTAAAGAAATTATCATTCGGATTAGCCATATCTTTTGAAGATCCGATATTGACACGGGCTGAGATTTCTAAAGTTTCTGCCCTGTTAAAAACATTTCGAATAGTTTCAGAAATACTTGCTCCAATACCAAAATCCTGAATATTGGAGTGCGTTAAATCTAAACTGGCTCCAAAACTGTATTTTTTTCTTGGCGTAAGAAAAACATTTGCAATCAGGGATTGCGCTGTAGAGTCACGTTTATCAACCTCATATTGTATAGACGGATAGTTGAAAATCTTCAGATTATTTAAATATCGTGACGAAAGCGTAGTTCTGGTGTCAGAAAAAGTACTTCCTTTTGAAATAAAAATAGCATCTGTAATTGCGCGCGGCTTATATTTTAGTTTTTTATAACTGTACAAATTAAAGTTATTGTAAGTCGTACTGTCCTTTACCTGACTTTTTGAATTGGCAGGAGAATAATCAGTATAAATATTTACATCACTGATTTTGTACAATTTAAAAGGTTCTGTACGGCTTGAATCTCTTTCCTGAATAGTATTGTCATTAATGAGAAGATTAACATCAGCTTTATTTTTTTTGCCAATAGTATCAATATCAAAAGTCACATAAGTTGGCTGAAAAAAATAAGCACCGTGATTTCTAAAATAAGTAGTAATACGATTTTTTTCTTCTTCAAAATCGACAGTTTTATATTGATTTCCGGATTTTAAGACAGAAGGTTCCTTATTAGTTTTATATAGCGAATCAAGTGCCGGTGTTTTGATCGATGTTTTTATAGAATCCAAAAGATAAGCCGGACCTGTAGTGATATTATAGTTGATCTTAGCTTTTTTGTAGCCTGTACTATCAATATCATAATCTGTTTTCACATTAAAATAACCATTGTTAAAATAGTAATATTTAAGGCGTAATAAAGATTTTATAGTTTTAGCAGTGTCAATAATTACAGGAGGTTCGCCCGTACTTTTTAAAAATTCGTGAATTCCTTTATATAAAAAAGACTGTCCAAGACGGTCCACTTGTTTTGCAGATAATATTTTGGACTGACGTTCGTATAAACCGGGATTTTTTTTGAATTTTGCCTGATAAGTAGAGTCAGGATTTAAATTAGCTAAATTGTATAAATTAAGACGAAGTTTATATCCTAATAAAGTACCATTTGGTTTTTGGTACATTTGGTTAGCAGCATTTTCATCATTTGTAGACTTTCCGTTTACAAGAATATTATTTTTAATAAGCAGGTTTTTTCCGTCAGGAACTCTTTTTACAGCATTACAGGCAGAAATAAATATTGCCATTAGAATAAATGCTGTTATTTTTGTGGAATTCTTTTTCAAGTGTTATTAAATATTTAATTCAAAAGTACATTATTTTATGGTTAGTAAAAACCAAATAAAGCTTATATCGGGTTTACATCAAAAAAAGCAACGTTTTGCAAATCAATTATTTTTTGCCGAAGGAGTAAAGGTAATTCAGGAACTCTTGCAATCCAACTTTGAATTAGAACATTTATATACAACACAAAATGACTTTGAGACCGTTCAGTCTTCAAAACGTACGCTTATTTATGAGCAGGAACTTAAAAAAATAAGTGCTTTAACAACTCCAAATTCGTGTTTAGCCGTTTTCAAAATTCCATCAGAAAATAAAATAATCAATACCGGTTTAATTCTGGCGCTTGATGACATTCGTGATCCTGGGAATCTTGGAACAATTTTACGTCTTTGCGACTGGTTTGGTATCAAACAAATTGTTTGCTCAAAAGAAACCGTTGATATCTACAATCCAAAAGTAGTGCAGGCTACAATGGGTTCTATCGCCAGAGTAAATGTAAATTATGTTGATCTGAAAACTTTTATTACACAAACAAAGTTGCCTATTTTTGGAACATTTATGGACGGGGACAATATTTATCAGTCAAATCTACCTCAGGATGGAATCATCATTATGGGTAATGAAGCCAATGGTATTTCTGAAGAGATTGAGAAAATGGTTACCAGCCGAATCACAATTCCAAGGTTTGGGGAACTACAAAAAACCGAAAGTTTAAATGTAGCTACCGCAACAGCAATTATTCTTAGTGAATTTAAACGAAATAGTTAAGTATTTGTTTTAATGAAAAGTGAAATTTATTAAAATAGCTCTCGATTTCATAGAATCGATATTATCTGTCCACGGACTTGCACCATTAGCAGGATTATCACGAATCAACTCATCGCTTATACCAAACATTCCTCTTATAGAAGGAGAGAAGATAAAATATTCTGTAAAGAAGTCAACACCAAAACCAAGTTCATAAGCAGCTGTCCATTGCTTAACTCTGAATTTTTGTTGGAAGTTATCATCTTTTGATTTTGAATTGCTCGATAAATTTAAAGTAGTCGACATTCCTCCAACTAAATAAGGGCGGACATTTCCCGTACGCAAAGCTGAGAATTTTAATAATAAAGGAAAATGAATATAAGTACTGTTTACTTCTCGTAAATAATCTTTTTCTAATTCGCCGATTCCCGGATAATACAGGTCACGTTTTGTATAATATAAACCTGGCTCAAAACGCAAATTGATATATTCCTGTAGTCGTAAATCGGCTACAACACCAACATTAAAACCGGTAGTTTTTTTTACCTGAATGTCCTGTTCAACAACATCTTTGTAATCAAATTTAAAGTCAAAACTATTAAAACCTAAATAATAACCGAAATAAAGGCGTTGTTTTTGCCAGTTTTCGAGATTGATAATAGGATCTTTGCTAAACATACTTTTAGCAAATTGAGAATATCCCTTTGTCGTTAAGACTAATAAAATTAAGATTACTGTTTTTTTCATACTATTTTTTAGAAGCAGAATAAATGGTCGCAACTCCAAAAGTTTGAGGCATGGCCACAACATCTATAAACCCAATTTTTCTTAAAATATTGTTCAACGCTTCTCCATAAGGAAAAGCAGCTGCAGATTCAGACAAATATCCATAAGCTGAATTATCTTTAGAAAATAATTTTCCTATAAGCGGAAGTATATTTTTAGTGTAAAAACGGTATCCTTGTTTATAAGGAGTTTTGTCCGGAACAGAAGTTTCCAGAATTACAAAAACGCCATTTGGCTTTAAAACTCTTAAGATTTCACCAAAACCTTTTTCAAGATTTTCAAAATTTCTAACTCCAAAACCTACTGTTATAGCATCAAAATAATTATCCTCATAAGGAATGTTTTCAGAATCCCCTAAAACAAGTTCAATAACATTTGATAATTTTTTCTCTTCAACTTTCTTTTTTCCAACCTCCAGCATTCCGGCAGAAATATCTAAACCGATTATTTTTTCTGCATTTGTTTTTGCCATCAAAATAGCTAAATCGCCTGTTCCTGTAGCTATATCAAGAATGTTCTTTGGTTTTTTATCCGAAACTATTTTCAATACTTTTTTTCTCCACTTCACATCAATTCCAAAAGAAATTACGCGGTTTAGATTATCATAGTTTCCAGAAATGGTATCAAACATTTGGGCAACTTGTTCTTTTTTGCCTAATGATGAATTTTTATACGGAGTTATTTTTTCAGACATTTTTTTTATTTAGGCAAATATAATACAAATCTTCTTTAACTGTAATTCAGTTTTTTAATTTGTAAAAGTAATTGGTGCAGAAATGTTTTTTTTATCTGAGATCCCTTTTTTAAATGCTCACCTAAAATAGGTATTTAAAAAAAATCACGGTAAGTGGGTATTGTGGGTGTAAGAAATTATAGGCAATTTTGTCCTGTAAAATATTGAAAATATTTAATGATTGCTAGTGTTAGTGACTTAAATCAAATGAATGCTTCTGTGCTGGTTATTTGTTTGTTCAGGTAGTAGTTTTTGAAAATATTGTTCTTATAGCAATATTCTTTTTTAAAGCACAATTACGTTCTTAGGATTAAATTTGTTTTTGGAAATTTTAATTTTCTTGTCTTTAATACCTTCGTGGTATTTGGTATTAAAGACCTTTTCTGAGGCTTGTCTCAGGAAATATCAAATGTTATAACAGTCATGTCAGGTGATTTTTATTTTTACCAAATTCTATTCCTGAGGAGTCCTAAGCTGGAAATCATTATTATTAAGAACACCCTCTTTTGAGGGTGTTCTTTTATTTTCTAATGTAAGTTTCGTAAGTATAATCATAAAGATGTTTTTCATCTTTTATATTTGTTTCCGCCTCTACTAATTCCCATTCAGTTTTACTAATTTTAGGAAAAAAAGCATCTGCTTCAAAAGTATGATGTACTTTGGTTATTTCTATAATATCGGCAAAAGGCAAAGCCAGGTTGTAAATTTCTCCACCGCCTATAACATACGAGTCTTCATCTTCAGGACAGGCAGCAATTGCTTTTTCTATACTGTCTACTACAATACAGCCTTCCGGATTATAATCTTTTTGGCGGGTTATAATCACATGGGTTCTGTTTGGTAATGGTTTAGGGAAACTTTCAAAAGTTTTTCTTCCCATTATAATATAATGGTTAGTGGTAAGTGCTTTAAATCTTTTAAAATCATTCGGCAGGTGCCAAACTAATTCATTATTTTTTCCAAGAGCATTGTTTTCGGCAACAGCCGCTATCATTATAATCATGGTATTCTAAACTAAATTTTGTTTTCGGAATCTGCGTTTATTTTTGATTCTAATTGACTGATTCTTTTTTGCTGTAAACCAACAAGTCTGTCAATTTGTTCTCTTTCCCATTTTTTGTTCATAAATCTATCTGTGATATATACTTTTATAAAATGAAGGATAAAAATAAAAAGCCAGATGGTTATAACCCAAATACACCAATGTTGATTAGTGTTGTCTACATTAACGCCAACTCCAAAGAATCTATTAGCAATAAATAAAAATAAACTGCCTAAAAGAAAAAGAACAAAATGAAAATAAAGTATTTTCTTCTGTCTGAGTCTTCTTCTGGCGTACTCATATTGTTCGTGTGCTTCTTTTTCCATAAGATATAAATGAGATTATAAAGTTAAAATTTATTTTCAAAACACAATATTTCGATCGCAGAATATTTGTCTTAAAATGATCTAACAATCTGAAATCCAAAATTTAAGGCGTGATTAATTATGAAATGAATGAAATTGATATTGCCTTTTTGCTATTATCACAATTCGGCAAAGCGTGCATTGAATGTTTGTCAGAATTATGTAATTTAGACGTATCAATCTAAAAATTAAATAGTTATGTCTTTGAAGAAACAATTTGTAAAAACAAAACCAGTTTGTAAAGTAACATTTTCAATTGATGCGAAGGATGCTGATACAGCGTCTGTAGTGGGAGATTTTAATAATTGGAACGCTGAGGAAGGAACTTTGAGTAAGTTGAAAAATGGAACTTTTAAAGCAACTTATGACTTGGTTAAAGATGCAATTTACGAGTTTAAATATGTAATCGACGGAACTTATGTGAATGAACCTGAAGCAGATTCATACAGATGGAATGATTATGCGGGAAGCGAAAACAGCGTACTAGTGATATAAAAAAAATCCGCTGAAAAGCGGATTTTTTATTTTATACAGCAACACTGCCTTTTATGCCGGCGTGTGGTTCGTAATCTAAAAGTGTAAAATCATCGTAATCAAAATCAAAGATGTTTTTGATTTCCGGATTTAAAATCATTTTTGGCAATGGTTTAGGCTCACGTGTCAATTGTAATTCTAATTGTTCAAAATGATTGTTGTAAATATGTGCGTCTCCAAACGTGTGTATAAATTCGCCATATTCTAAATCGCAAACTTGCGCAATCATCATAGTTAAAAGAGCGTAAGATGCAATGTTAAAAGGAACTCCCAAAAATATATCAGCACTTCTTTGATATAACTGACATGATAATTTTCCTTTTGTTTCTCCTTTTTCAGGATCCGGACTTGTTACGTAAAATTGAAAAAAGGCATGACAAGGAGGCAATGCCGCTTTGTTGTTTGCTACATTTTCTTCAAATGACTTTTTTGTATCCGGTAAAACAGAAGGATTCCAGGCCGAAACCAACATTCTGCGACTATTAGGATTTGTTTTAAGTTCAGTAATTAATTCAGTAATCTGATCAATTTCCTCACTATTCCAATTGCGCCATTGATGTCCGTAAACAGGTCCTAAATCACCATTTGAATCTGCCCAGGCATCCCAGATTTTCACTCCGTTTTCCTGAAGATATTTAATATTGGTATCACCTTTTAAGAACCAAAGCAGTTCGTAAATAATCGATTTTAAATGTAATTTTTTGGTCGTAACCATTGGGAAACCTTCACTTAAATCAAAACGCATCTGATAACCAAAAACACTTTTTGTTCCTGTTCCTGTACGGTCTCCTTTTTGATTGCCGTTTTCTAAAACGTGTTTTACTAAATCTAAGTATTGTTTCATTTTGTTGTAAAATCTAAAAGTAATAAATCTGAAATCTTGCGTCTAAAATCTAAAATTCAGATTTTATCTCTTTGAAATCTCGTCTCTGATTTTTGCTGCTTTCTCATAATCTTCCTGGGAAACGGCCTGATCCAAAAGATCATTTAGCTCTTGTAAACTATGTTTTGAATAAACATCTCCAGATTGGTTGCTTTCTTCTTCATGACCAAAAGTTTCCGGATTGGATAAGACATCGTCAATTTCCTGAGATCCCTGATCTGTATCGGCAGTATTTGATTTTAAATAAATTCCGGCTTTGTCCAAAATGTTTTTATAAGTAAAAATCGGAGCATTAAAGCGTAAAGCCAAAGCAATAGCATCAGAAGTTCTGGCATCAATAATTTCTTCGATTTTATCTCTTTCGCAAATTAAACTTGAATAAAAAACACCGTCAACAAGTTTGTGTATGATTACCTGCTTAACGACAATGTCAAATCTTTCTGCGAAATTTTTGAATAAATCGTGCGTCAGCGGGCGTGGAGGTTTTATTTCTTTTTCTAATGCAATAGCGATTGATTGGGCTTCAAAAGCACCAATAACAATAGGAAGTTTTCTTTCGCCATCAACTTCATTCAAAATAAGGGCATAAGCGCCATTTTGAGTTTGACTGTATGAAATTCCTTTGATAGATAATTTTACTAGACTCATATATGTGGGTAAAAAAGGGCAAATAAATGCCTCATTTTAATACTTTATTTGATTGGAAAATAAAGGTGCAATTTTAATCAAAAATAACCGAACAAAAAAGCCACCTAAAGCAAAGATACGATTATCTTATTTTTAGGCAGCTATATTTTTGCAGAGAATTTTATTTCTAAGAATGTTGCGCTTTAAATGCTTTTAATTTCTCAGTTAATTGTGGTACGATTTCAAAAGCATCTCCAACAATACCATAATCTGCTACTTTAAAGAAAGGAGCTTCCGGATCACTGTTGATTACAACTTTTACTTTTGATGAGTTAATACCCGCAATATGCTGAATCGCTCCTGAAATTCCAACTGCAATGTATAAATTTGTCGCAACTGGTTTTCCTGTTTGTCCAACGTGTTCGCTGTGAGGTCTCCATCCTAAATCAGAAACTGGTTTAGAACATGCTGTAGCAGCACCTAAAACAGCAGCTAAATCTTCGATTAGTCCCCAGTTTTCAGGACCTTTAAGTCCACGTCCGCCAGAAACAACCACGTCAGCATCAGCAATAGAAACTTTTCCGGATACTTTTTCTACAGATTCAACTTTTACACCAAAGTCATTGTCTCCAATTGTTGGGTTAAAATCTTCTGTAGCACCAGCTCCTGCGCTTTCAAAAATACCATAAGAGTTTTTAGCAAGACCAAGAACTTTTACATCTGTATTGATTTCTGTAATATTAAAAGCTTTGTTTGAGAAAGCATTTCTTTTTACCTGAAAAGGAGAAGTGCTTACCGGTAATCCAACAACATTTGAAGCAAAACCAGCTTCTAAAGAAACGGCTACTAATGATGAAAGATAAATACTGTCTGTAGTAGAAGAAAGTAAAATTACTTTTGCTCCTTCTTTTTGAGCAGCTTGTTTGATTACATCAGCGTAAGCCTTTGCTGTAAATCCTGCTAATTTATCGTTGTTTACTTTTAAAACTTTATCAACTCCGTATTTTGCTAATTCGCTTACATCGCTAATGTTTACTGTTACAGCAGTAACAGTTGTTCCTAAAGTTTCTGCTACTTTCTTCGCGTATGAAGCTAATTCGAAAGCAACTTTTTTAAATTTTCCTTCTGCAGATTCTGCATATATTAATAATGACATAATAATTTTAGATTTTAGATTTTAGATTTCAGATTTTTTAAATTTGAAATCTAAAATGATTATTGATTTAGATTTGAAGTGAATCCAATGTTGATTTTAGATTTAGTATTGCGACTTGCAATCTAAAATCTAAACTCTACAATCTTAAATCACCTTCGCTTCGTTGTGTAATAAATTGATTAACTCATCTAAATTATCAGGAGAAATTAATTTCACTGCTGATTTTGGAGCTGGTTTTTCAAATTTTACTGCTTTTGTATTTACAGGAGCATCAACCGGTTCCAAAATAGTAAGAGCTTTTGTTCTTGCTGTCATGATACCTCTCATGTTCGGAATACGTAAATCTTTTTCTTCAACAAGACCTTTCTGACCTCCAATGATTAGTGGTAAAGTTGTCGCTACAGTTTCTTTTCCTCCATCGATCTCACGAACTGCTTTTACATTGTTTCCATCAACAGTTAAACTTGTACAAGAGTTTAAAAAGTTAGAACCTAAAATTCCGGCAATCATACCAGGAACCATTCCACCATTATAATCCAAAGATTCTTTTCCTGCAATTACTAAATCGTAACCTCCGTTTTTAATTACTTCAGCAAGTTGTTTTGCAACAAAAAAACCATCAGTTGGATTAGCGTTTACACGAATCGCTTCGTTTGCACCAATAGCAAGTGCTTTACGTAAAGTTGGCTCAGTATCAGGGCCTCCAACATTAACTACAGTTACAGTAGCTCCTTGTTGTTCCTGAAACCAAATTGCACGTGTTAAACCAAACTCGTCGTTAGGATTAATCACATATTGAACGCCATTGGTATCGAATTCTGAGTCACCATTTGAGAAGTTAATTTTTGAAGTAGTATCAGGCACATGGCTGATGCAAACTAATATTTTCATAAGTATATATTTTATATTTATAATATTCTTTTACAAATTTAGAAATTAAAATTGGAATAATATAC
>SEBM01000438.1 GCA_004296145.1 Flavobacterium sp. | reverse complement strand
TTTTAATTCTTTAAATGAGAATCTAAAATCTACATTCTAAAATCTAAAATAAAACAAAATGGCATCTACATCAGATATTAGAAACGGATTGTGTATTAAATTCAATCACGATATTTATAAAATTGTTGAATTTCTTCACGTAAAACCTGGAAAAGGTCCTGCTTTCGTAAGAACAAAATTAAGAAGTTTAACTACAGGAAGAGTATTGGATAATACATTTTCTGCAGGTCATAAAATTGACGATGTGCGTGTAGAAACGCATAATTACCAGTTTTTATATGCTGAAGGAGATGAGTTTCATTTTATGAATACAGAATCTTATGAGCAAATTTCTCTGAATAAAAATATTCTGGATGCTCCGGGATTATTGAAAGAAGGTACAAGTGTAATGGTTCAGGTAAATACTGAAACAGATTTGCCTTTATCAGTAGATATGCCATCTTCTGTAATTCTTGAAGTAACTTATGCTGAACCAGGAGTTAAAGGAAATACAGCTACAAATGCAACTAAATCTGCTACAGTAGAAACGGGTGCAAATGTAAACGTTCCGTTATTCATCAACGAAGGAGATAAAATTAAAATTGATACTGCTTCAGGCTCTTACATGGAGCGTGTAAAAGAGTAGTTTTTTTTAATTAAGATAATTTGTCAATGAGTCAATTAGATAAATTTTGATTATTGTGAATGAACACAATTCGAACATTTATTTTCTAATTGACTCATTTTCTAATTGACACCTATTCTAATTGAAAAAATTTCCTAACTTAGATATATGAAATTTCCAAAAGTTCACTCTTTACAAGAAATTGCAAATTTGCTTGAGTGCGAATTTATAGGTGACCAAAACTTTCCGGTTTCAGGCATGAATGAGATACATGTTGTTGAACCAGGAGATATAGTTTTTGTTGACCATCCAAAATATTATGACAAAGCTTTACAATCGGCTGCAACTATTGTCTTGATTAATAAGAAAGTAGATTGTCCGGAAGGTAAAGCTCTTTTAATTTCTGATGACCCTTTTAGAGATTTTAATACTTTAACAAAACACTTCAGACCTTTTCAGTTTGCAAATGTTGCTGTTTCAGCTTCTGCAGTTATTGGAGAAGGAACTGTTATTCAACCCAATTCTTTTATTGGCAATCATGTACAAATAGGAAAGAACTGTTTGATTCACTCCAATGTTTCTATTTATGATCATACCATTATTGGTGATAATGTGATTATTCATGCCGGAACTATTTTGGGAGCCGATGCTTTTTATTATAAAAAACGCACAGAAGGTTTTGATCAGTTGATTTCGGGAGGAAGAGTTGTTATTGAAAACAATGTTGGTATTGGTGCACTTTGTACTATTGATAAAGGCGTTACCGGCGATACAACTATTGGTGAAGGTACTAAAATTGATAATCAGGTGCATGTTGGCCATGATTCTGTAATTGGTAAAAAATGTTTAATTGCGTCACAAACCGGTATTGCCGGCTGTGTAATTATTGAAGACGAAGTAACAATTTGGGGTCAGGTTGGTACAACCAGCGGTATCACGATAGGAGCGAAGGCTGTTATTATGGGGCAAACTGGTGTTACTAAATCGGTTGAAGGTGGAAAATCTTATTTTGGAACTCCAATAGAAGAATCAAGAGAAAAATTAAAGCAATTGGCCAATATCAAAAAGATTCCTGAAATTCTAAATAAATTGAAGTAATATGTCGATAAAAGAATTTGTTCAAAAATTTTATAAGTCGGATGCCTTGATTGATGCTGAAATCATGAAAACCTATTTGCATCCCGAAGTAATTGTGGATTGGAATAGTAGTAAAGGATTTATTCAATTGGATTATAATTCTTTATTAGAAATGGCCAATGAACTTAGTCGTGCTTATGTTCGTTCAAAAGTTAGAATTAGCCACATAATTGCCGAAGATGATTTAGTATCAATACGTTATTCACATTATGTAAAAACGATTGAAAACCCAAGAGAAGAAATGTTGCTGGCTCATTTTGCTACTATTTGGCAGATTAAAGACGATAAATTATTTCGCGGTTATCAGATGAGTCAATTTTCTTAATTTTTTTACATACAAAAAGGTTAAAATAGATTACAAAACCTTATTTTTGCAACACAATTTTAAAAACTACATAAAATATATATCATGAGTGTTTTAGTTAATAAAGATTCCAAAATAATTGTTCAGGGATTTACAGGTAGCGAAGGAACTTTCCACGCTTCTCAAATGATTGAGTACGGTACTAATGTTGTAGGTGGTGTAACTCCTGGAAAAGGTGGTACAAGCCATTTAGATCGTCCGGTTTTTAATACAGTAAAAGATGCTGTAGATCAGGCTGGAGCTGATACATCTATCATTTTTGTTCCGCCGGCTTTTGCTGCTGATGCAATTATGGAAGCTGCTGATGCTGGAATTAAAGTAATTATTGCTATTACAGAAGGAATTCCTGTAGCAGATATGATTAAAGCAAATAATTATGTTAAAGAAAGAAATTCAAGATTAATCGGACCAAACTGTCCTGGAATTATTACTCCGGGTGAAGCTAAAGTTGGTATCATGCCAGGTTTTGTTTTCAAAAAAGGAACAGTTGGTATCGTTTCTAAATCAGGAACTTTAACTTACGAAGCTGCTGACCAGGTTGTAAAACAAGGTTTAGGAATCACTACAGCTATCGGAATTGGAGGAGACCCAATTATTGGAACTACAACTAAAGAAGCTGTTGAATTATTAATGAATGACCCTGAAACTGAAATTATCATCATGATTGGTGAAATTGGAGGTCAATTAGAAGCTGATGCTGCTAAATGGGTTAAAGCTGATGGTAACCGTAAACCAGTTGTTGGTTTTATCGCTGGAGAAACTGCTCCTGCTGGTAGAACAATGGGTCATGCAGGTGCTATTGTTGGTGGTTCTGATGATACAGCTGCTGCTAAAAAACAAATTATGAGAGACAACGGAATTCACGTTGTTGATTCACCAGCTGAAATTGGTAAAAAAGTAAAAGAAGTACTTGGATAATCAATTCCAATCTTAAAATAACAAATTCCAAAAAGTCTCAATATTTTGTTGAGACTTTTTTCCATTTTAAAATACTAAGGTATAAATAAAAAAACCTAGCAGCTTAGATCCTTAGTGTCTTAGAAGCTTAAATAAGAGATATGTACAAAGAATTAAAAAAGTTCAAAGTAAGCAACAGTTTTACTTTTACTGCAGAAGATAGTTTAGAACAAGTATGTAATGCACCAGAATCTGGAGCTGGTGTTTTTGTTGTGTATGCTGTTGAAGGAGATGCAAAAGAATTAATTATGGTAGGATCTACCGGAACTGTTCAAAATGACGGAACATTAAAAAGTAAAAACGGAGGTCTTTATGATAAAATTGTAAACGGACACCAATTTGCTAAAACAGGAAGAAAATATTCATGGCCTGCACAAATGAAATTAGAAGGTATTTCTGCTCTTGAAGTAGTTTGGTACGAAACTTTTAATGCTAATTCAAAAGGTATTCCGACAACTGTTGAAGGACAGGTTTTGCAAAATTTCTTAGATGAAAATGCAAAATTACCAAGATGGAATGTTGCTTTCTAAAAAGTAATCATAAATATACTTATCAAAGCCTTACTACTTTAGTAAGGCTTTTTT
>SEBM01000437.1 GCA_004296145.1 Flavobacterium sp. | reverse complement strand
TGGAAACTGCGACACAGCTCATTACAGGCTTGGAAGAAGTTTTGATTCGAGTTATTGAGACATATCGAGGTCAAAAAAATGCCGAATGGCAAGGTAAATATTTCTTTGCTGATTGGAGTGGTAAGTTATTTTATCTGGAGCAAAAATCAGATGTATGGGTTAGGAATATTATTCTTTTTGGTTTAGGAGAAGGTTTTACTATTAATAGTTTAGGAGAGGATAACAATGGCGAATTATATGTTCTGGGACAAACAAAAGTCGGAGGCAATAGTAATACGGGAAGCATATTTAAGTTAGTTCAAACGAAATAATGCTTTAAATAAATTTTGCTTTAAAGATTAAAATCTAGACACTTTTCCATCTTTCGATCTCCGTCATTACTTCAGATTGAGAATAAAAACTATTATCCTGAATATCTTCTTTTGACAAAGTAATATCGTAGTTATATACCTCAGAAGAATTTTCTGCAGTTGTTTTTCTGCTGTCAACAATTGTTTTTAAAGCTGATAAAAATGTCGCGTCATCAATTTGACTGATTTCAGAAATCAATGTATTTTTTAGTGTGTGAGTGTTCATAATAGATGTATTTATCTCTAAGTTACGAAACTCTATTTTAAAAATTGCCCTGAAATCTTAAATTTTCCAATTTTTTTGTTCATTTTCATTCAAAAAACTCCACGCAATAATTCTGCTTGTTTTTTGGCCTTGAGACATTTCAATTGTTTTTACAGTTGCTGCATTTACTTTTTTAAGTATTTTATAAATGCCGGAAAGATTTTCTTTTTTTGAAACCAAAGTTGTAAACCAAAGACATTGTTTAGCATATTTGGCACTTTCGTAAACCATTTGAGTTACAAAACCAATCTCACCTCCGTCGCACCATAATTCGGCATTTTGGCCGCCAAAGTTTAGAACAGGATTGGTAATTTTCTTTTCTTTTGGATTTAAATTTGAAACTTTTCTAACCGTACTTTTATTCGCCTCAGCCGCAGAAGCATGAAATGGCGGATTACACATGGTAAAAGTAAAACGATCTTCGGGTGTGATTATATTTTTAAAAATAAAACGTGCTTCGGTTTGCTGTTGCAAACTGATGGCGTCAATCAATTTCGGATTGGCTTCTATGATTTTACTGCAATTTTCAATGGCTTTTTTATCAATATCAGTACCGACAAAACTCCAATCGTAAATAGCCTGTCCTAATATCGGATAGATTAAATTGGCACCTGTTCCGATATCTAGACCTAAAACATCATTTCCTTTTGGAATAGTTTTGTTATTGGTTTCGGCTAATAAATCGGCTAAATAATGAATGTAATCTGCACGGCCGGGAATTGGCGGACAAAGATAATTGGCAGGGATATTCCAAAACTCAAGATCATAATACGTTTGCAATAGCGCTTTGTTAAGCACTTTTACCGCCTTTGGATCACTGAAATCAATAGTTTCTATCTGATGTTTGTTTACAGAAACATACTTTTTTAATTCCGGACAATTTGTAGTAAGTAGTTCAAAATCATATCGCGAACGATGCAGATTTCTCGGATGCAAATTGTTTTTTTCGGAATTGTCTATTGCTTTCATTTGTTGAATTTGCTGCAAAGATAGGTATTCCTTTTTTGAGAAATAGTTATTTTGAAAATGATAGCCCTAGCCCTGATGGAAGCGGCATCCTTTTGTGTCTCGTTTTTTAACGAGACACAAAAGATATAGCGGACAGCAGGATTAGCTTCTAATCAAAACATTCCATTAAAAGCAAATCGCCATCGGTATGCGTTATGGTTACAATGCCGTCCATAGCCACAGAATTACTGCTGCCGGTTCTGTAACCCATCGTTAAAGTGTCGTTTTCTAAAGGATATTCTAAGTTAACAGAAGAAATGCCATTTACAACACCAATCGGAATAAGTGAAATTGGTGTTTTTTCGGTATACCATTTTTCGAATTTATTAGGCAATAAAAAGATTTTAGAGTGATCGTCCAGAATTACAATTTTGAGTAAATTTCGGTAACGAACAATATTAGTAAGGTTTGTTATCGTATGATCTGCGCGTTTTCCGGTTGCCCAGACTACATTTACGGCAGGAATTTTTCGATCAATTAAATAATCAAAAGCTTTTTCCAGATCGGTTTTGTTTTGATCGGGAGTATGAATGATTTCAATTGGAAACTGGGTCGTTTTATATATTTCAGGATCAAAACCACGATCGAAATCGCCCAAAAGAACATCTACTTTTATTCCTAAATCGATAACTCTTTCAATTGCAGAATCGAGAACGACAACCAACGGAGACCATTCAAGTAATTGTCCTAACAATTCAGGATTGCAGGCTGCGCCATTGGCAATTATTAAAGCCGGTTCCTGATCGTCGCGAACTATATGATGTGAAGACATTTTTAAAATTTTAGATTTTAGATTGTTGATTTTAGATTTTAGATTTTGGACTGCTGACTTTAGATTTAACGCTCCAATACCTTTGTACCTTTGTGCCTTTGCGCCTTTGTACCTTTGCACCTCAGAACCTTAGCACCTACTAAACAATCATTCTTCTGTGATAATTGATTTGTCCTAAATGATATCCCAAATGTACAGAAAGGTGAACCAGAAAAAATTCGGTTGTCATTTCTTTTTCAAAAACTATTTGCGGATAAATTGCTTGTAAATCGGTTTCGGTTAAACTGTCAAGTGCGTTGTTTACAACTACGATAGTGTTTTCTATTTTTTCAATTAATTCTGCTCTCGGAATATCTTTTAAAGAAAACTCTAATTCACGATTTCTGATATAACCTGTTTTTCCAATTTCTGCTCCAATGTAAGTGTTGATATTTCCAACTAAATGAAGGCAAAGGTTTCCGGCAGAATTTAAAATGTTTTTATCTATTGCCCAGATTTTAGATTCGTCTGTATAAGATTCAATTTCTAATTTAAGTTTATTCAGATCGCGTGTAAAAAGAGATTTTAGTGTTTCAACTAGCATGATTTTATATTTTGTTTTTTATCGGAATCCAGATTTCTTCTTCAGAATCCGGATCATTTTTTTTATACTTTTCACCCATTACAGCAAAATGCGGTCGGTCGTCAACGGTATATTCTGAATTTGGCAACCATTCTACAAATATACTATGATAGGTTTTATGAGCCTCACTTTGGTCGCCTTTATGAATAAAAACAGCATATAATCCTGATGGAATGATTAAATCTTCCATTTCTTCCGGAATTTCATTAAAATCAGAAGCTTCAACCGCTGCCCATTTTTCGAAATTCTCATTCGGATCAAATTCATCAAAATGCCCGGGAGTAAAAACTTCTAAAGAATATAAATCTGTCCCAATTTGGTTTTTAATTTCTTTGCGGCGGGGCATAAAAGAAGACCATAATTCAAAAGTTTTATTTTCGAGAAAAGACATTGTAATGTGTTTTCCAATTAGTTTTTTTTCTGTGGCAATTTCAATTCTGGCTTCCATTTATAAGTGTTTATTCGATGATATATTTTTTCGTATCTATTTCGCTTAATGAAAAATACCCTAAAGGATAATTTGCTTTTTCTGTACTATTGATAATATTTCCTTTTACAGTTGCGGGCGGTGACTGAAAAGGGCCGCCAACATTACTGCCGGCAATGCTTACCAGGATATTCATATAATTGTAATATTGTTTTGAAATACCG
>SEBM01000436.1 GCA_004296145.1 Flavobacterium sp. | reverse complement strand
CCGGAGCGACGAGCGGATAATTGTTTTTAGCAAATTATTTAATAACTAAAATTTTAAATAATAATTCTCCTGAAGCCAAAGAACTTTAAAAAATAAATCCTCATAAGATTTTGCACTTATGAGGATTTTATATTTTCGCTAGTTACTGAAAACTTAAAACTGCGACTGCAAACTTAAAATTAAGCATTAGCAGTAACCGCTTCTTTATCTATTTTATTAATCAAACCAGCTAACACTTTTCCAGGACCAACTTCAGTAAACAAAGTAGCGCCGTCAGCAATCATTTGTTGTACAGATTGTGTCCATTTTACAGGAGCAGTTAATTGTATGATTAAGTTCTTTTTAATTTCGTTTGCATCAGAAACCGCATTTGCAGTAACGTTTTGATACACTGGGCAAATTGGAGTTGAGAAAGTAGTCGCTTCAATTGCAGCAGCCAATTCTTCTCTTGCAGGTTCCATCATTGGGGAGTGAAAAGCGCCTCCAACAGGTAAAATTAAAGCACGTTTTGCTCCCGCAGCTTTCATCGCTTCACAAGCTTTTTCAACAGCAGTAGTTTCTCCGGAAATTACCAATTGTCCAGGACAGTTGTAATTTGCAGCTACCACAACACCATCGATAGAAGCGCAAACTTCTTCAACAATATTATCTGCTAAACCTAAAACTGCAGCCATTGTAGATGGAGTAATTTCGCAGGCTTTTTGCATTGCTAAAGCACGTTGAGAAACCAATTTAAGACCGTCTTCAAAAGATAAAGTTCCGTTAGCAACCAAAGCAGAAAATTCGCCTAAAGAATGTCCCGCAACCATTTCTGGTTTAAAATCTTCGCCTAAAGTTTTAGCCAAAATAACTGAATGTAAAAAAACAGCCGGTTGAGTAACTTTAGTTTCTTTTAGTTCTTCGGCAGTGCCTTCAAACATGATATCTGTAATTCTGAAACCTAAAATTTCATTCGCTTTTTCGAATAATTCTTTGGCTAAAGCCGAAGTTTCATATAGATCTTTACCCATTCCTGTGAATTGAGCGCCCTGACCTGGAAATACGTATGCTTTCATTTGTCTAATTTATTTTTGTTTTTTTTGGAATTGAAATTAGTTTCAATTGAAAGGCAAAAATAGTATTTTTTTAGCTCGTATAATCCTTAAACATATAAATCCACGCTAATCTTGAAAATCGGAGATTAAAAGGAGTAAGCAAAGTAATAACCACACCGATAATCGGAATGATTCTTAAATCGAAGTTAGTTTCGAAGAAATACTGTGCTACAACATAAGTTGCAATTCCCTGAGCCACTGTTAATCCGTAGTTTACATACATTGCTCCAAAGAAATATCCAGGTTCTTTTTGGAATTTATAATGGCAATGACTGCAATATTCATTCATTTTTGGAAAACTAAAATTCAGGAAAATGTTCTTGTCTGTAAAAACTTTACCTTTGTGACAAACAGGACATTCGTTTTTTAAAATATGAGTTAATGCGCTTGACATGATTTTGTTGTTTTTTATTTATACAAAGGTAATTACACTAGTATTAAAAGCCTTTTGTTTATCTTCGCTGATTATAGCACAATAAAGACATTTAGATGAAAAAATACCCTGTTTATAGTGTTGAGAATTTTAACTGTAACGATATTCATCGGGAGTTTTACGTGAATACTTTTAAAGAGCATTTAAAAAGCCACAGTTTTGTCGAAGAACCGCATCGTCATGATTCTTATTTGATGGTTTTTTTTACGAATGGCTCCGGAATTCACGAAATAGATTTTGACAGTTTCGAAATAAAATCAGGCAGTTTATTCGTTCTACAACCCGGCCAAATGCATCATTGGAGTTTGTCTGAAGACATAGAAGGTTTTGTAATTATCTTTTCGCAGGAATTATACAATCTGTATTTCGGACAGAAAAAAATCAACGATTATAATTTTTACAATTCAATTCTGAATCGTCCTGAAGTAATTTTCGAATCAGAGGAATTGCCAAAAATCCTCCCTTATTTTGATTTGTTGATTCACGAAAACAACCAACATAATAAATTGCAGTTAGATAAAATGCTCAATTTGTTAGATTGCATTCATATCGAAATTGCCCGCAAATATGGCGAAACATTTTCGCATCAAACACATTCATACAACATAAAAATAAGTGCTTTTGAGATTCTTTTAGAAGAATATTTCAAAACACAAAAGCTGCCTTCGTTTTACGCAGAAAAGTTGAATATCACATTAAAACATTTAAACAGAATCTGTAACGAAATCCTTCAAAAAACAGCAACAGAAGTTATCATGGATCGTGTAATTCTCGAAATAAAAAGAATGTTGATCGATAAACAATTAGCGGTAAACGAAGTCGCTTACGCAGTTGGCTACGAAGATTATTCGTATTTCTCCCGTGTCTTCAAAAAACAAACCGGAATCTCTCCAACAGAATTTCGAAACAATACTTTGCGATAGGTTTTTTGCCACGAATTACACTAATTTCTCGAATTTTTTCTCTTAAATGAAAATGTTTTTTGCCACAGATTAAAAGATTATTTGGATTTTAAATCTGTGTAAATCATTTTAATCTGTAGCAAAAAATTAGAGAAATTAGTGTAATTAGTGGCAAAAGAATAAAACAAAAACCCTGCACTTCCTAAAAAGCGCAGGGTTTTTAACCAACCAAATTAAAACCTAATTTATGAGATTAAGCTTGTTTTGCTAATTGAATTTCGATATTCAATTTAACTTCTTCTCCAACTAAAACTCCCCCAGTTTCAAGAGCAGAATTCCAGTTTAATCCCCAATCTTTACGATTGATTTTTCCTTCGATGTTTAAACCAACTTTAGTATTTCCCCAAGGATCAGTCATGATTCCGCTAAATTCGACAGGAAATTTCACTGATTTAGAAACGCCTTTAATGCTTAAATCTCCAGTTAATTCATATTCACCATCATTTAATTTTTTGAAAGAAGATGATTTGAAAGATAATTTTGGGTGATTTTCAGCATCAAAGAAATCACCACTTCTTAAGTGACCGTCTCTGTCTGCGTTTGCAGTGTCGATAGAAGCGATATCAGCAGAAAAACTTAAATCTGCATTTTCGAAATTTTCACCTTCTGTTGTTGCAGTAGCTTCGTAAGTACCGAATTTTCCTGAAACATTTGTAAACATCATGTGTTTAACTTTAAAACCAATTTCTGAGTGAGTTGGGTCAATTGACCATTTTGTAGTTGACATAATTTTTATTTTTAAATAATTAATTTCATTTTGATAGGACAAAGTTACGTCGGTAGTAATCGAAAGGCACTTAACCTAGATTAAGAAATGAAAACTTTGGATTTTTTGTTGCTATAGATTATTTTTTTTGTTTGCCACGAATTACACGAATTGCACGAATGTGATTTGCTTTTAATTTGTGCAATTCGTGTAATTTGTGGCTAAAAAACTTAGCACATTTATTTTTGACTATTCATGTAAAAAGTCAAAGCTCCCGACGGGCATTTGTGAATAGTTGAGATTATTTTTTCGGTAGTTGATTGTTCTGGAGTAATCCAAGGCTTTTCTTTAGGTCGAAAAACATCCGGATTATTTTTTACACAATTAGCAGAATGAATGCATTTTGCGGATTGCCATACAATTGTAACTTCTCCGTTTGTATATTCTTTGATAAGGTTATCTGGATTCATTTTTTGGATTTTGGAAGTTTA
>SEBM01000435.1 GCA_004296145.1 Flavobacterium sp. | reverse complement strand
TTCCTAATACAAAGCTTTTGACAAAAACGACGTATTCTGATAATTCTTTATTTTAATTTCTCTTTCCTTGATTAGTTTTTCATCATGAATATTTTTCGATAAAAAGTAAGATTTTCTTTCTTCGTCATTAAAATTTAAGTCAGTGAGGAATTTCGGTTCAACTCCTTTATTAACAGAAATATTATAAGTCGTAATCAGATATCCCCAGTTTACAAAACTGCATAAAAGTATGGTTCCATAAAAATACCAAACCATTTGATTGATAAGATAAGCGTTTGTTTTTTGTCTGGTGATTTTTAGAAAAGTAATAACTAAACCTATAATCGCTAGAATCAGGAAAGCATAAACGCCCAATCTTTTATAAGTCAATCCGAAGTAGGAAACATATTCTGAGTTTTTTATGAATGTGCTTATAATCAGGATTCCGTTTAGAATGATCCAAAGTTTAGAGAGCTTTTTTAGTTTTGAAGCTTTTTCATCAAAGTTAAATCCTCCTTTAAAATAAAACAGAATTACACCGACAGCCATTAAAATCGAAAATATTACGGCATTTACTCTTTCGTGTGTGGCGGCACTTAATTTAGAGGTTTCCACAACTTCAAAAAACTGTTCGTAATTATAAGTAGCGATAAAAACCAGCAGTAATGCATTTAAAAGAAATAAAGTAATTTCTCCGCTTCTTCTTTCGAAATCAAGGTCAAGAAATGAAAATGTATTTTGATTTTTAACTTCTGATATATTTTTGAAATCATTATCGAGCATTTCGTTTTTTTCATAACAAACTTCCGGAATCCAGTAATTCCAGAAAGTAAATGAAATATAAAACCCAAAAATTGAAATCAGAATTAGCTGTACAATATCAATGTCTAATTGGTAATCGGTAAACAAAGACGAAAAGTGATCACTACCAAAAGAATACACCACAAAAAACAACATCAGGAATACGGCCGGAATCAAAAAATAAGCTATTAGTTTTTTAGCTAAATTATTATTGATTTGTCTCTGCGGAAGCCATTGATTAAAAATAAAGACTCTTCCTAATGTCGTTAAACAATTCAAAAACACAAGTGGAAAAACCTGCACCAGCTTAAGTTTGTTTTCCTGCGTTTTAAACTGCAGAAAAATGACAGACCATATCAGAGCTGCAAAAGAAACAAAATCGCCATACCAGGCAAATGCAATACAAGATAAAACAGAAGTTATAACCAGAACTAAGTGTGAACGGCCTGTAAACTTATCCTGAAAGTAATAGCAAATGAGACCAGTTAAAACCAAACCAAAAAAAGCCAGATTGACTCCTACTGATTCTCTGTAAAATAGCAGTATAAAAACCAGACTGCTGACTAAAATAAAATGGATCTTTTTCATGATTAATAAATTTAAAAGTACTTTGTAATTCAAAGTTTTTAGATAAAAAATTTTAGTTTGTTAGAATTTCATTAATTTTTCAAGGTTATTTAGATGCTCTTTAAAAGCGGCGCGCCCAAGATCGGTAACTTTATAAGATGTTTTAGGTTTTTTGCCCACAAACTCTTTTTTAACTTCAATATATTCTGCTTTTTCTAAGGCAGAGGAATGACTTGCTAAATTACCATCTGTGATATTCAAAAGCGTTTTCATTTCGGTGAAATCAATCCACTCGTTTACGATCAGAATAGACATTATACCTAATCTGACGCGGCTTTCAAAATCTTTATTTAATTTATCAATGATTCCCATTGGCTTATTTGTATTTTCTGAACATTACTAATCCGTACAAGATATGTAAAACACCAAAACCTAAGGTCCAAAAAACTAAACCATATCCTAATAAGAAAAGAGAAATAACTCCTAAAATCAATTCACTAAATCCCAAATATTTTACATCAGAAAATGTATATTTTTCTGCATTAATAAGAGCTAAACCATAAAAAATTAAAGTAGTCGGCGCGACAAGAACATATATCTGATGATACAAAAGAGCGATGCAAAAAATACCTCCTGCTGTTAAAGGAACTGCAAGATTAAAAAGCATGTTTTTTGTAGCCGTTGTCCAGACTGGCAAATTATTTTTTTTACTTTTTCTGAGTGTAAAAAATATTCCAAAAGTCAAAGCGAATACCAAAACAACAACTCCGGTAAGAATTAATTGTGATACCAAATTTGTTGTAAATACGATATGTTTATTATTAAAATAATCAACACCGTTTACTTTAAATAACTGATAAACATACATTCCTCCTATTAAAGCTGAAAGCCCTGCAAAAACTCCTGAAAGTCCGCTTAAGGATATAAATCTTGAAGAACGCTCCATCATTGAGCGAATGTGTGATAAATCTTCTTGGTGCTTCTGATTCATAATTAAAGTACTTTGAGATACAAAGTTATGTTTTATTTTGAAATGACAATAAAAAAAGACCACTTTTTTCAGAAAAGTGACCTTAGAATTAATTTACTTATACAGACTAATAATTATTTGTTTCAAAATTTTGAAATTTATATAATAAAGAAAACATTACGTAACGCTTTAAAACAGTACTTTCTGAATCCACTACAGATGTTGCGGTAATCGTTCTCGTCGCGCTTAGATTTTGATTCAGCAAATCATAAACTTTCATTTTGAGTGAAAATTTCTCTTTAGCAAATTTGTACGACAAACTGGTATTCCACAAATAGAAATCTTTTTTATAGGGTCCCGAAATATTCGAATTATAAGTATAGCCAAAGTCATTACCAAAGACCCAGTTCTTAGGCCAGAAGCTTGTCATTTCGAAATTAAAATTATGAGTTGTATTTGAACTTGAACTTAAAGAAGTATTATTATATCGGGTATCATTGTATACAAAATTATAAGACGGTCTCATGCTCAATAATTCTCCATATTCATAGGAAAATCCTAAGCTGGGGATCAATCCAAATGTTTTTGCTTCATACAACTCACCATTTGTAAAACCTTTATCTAATTTATAATTGCCGGACATGTTAAGCCTTAGTTTAAAAATATTTGCTTCTTTTTTTATAGTTTTATTCCATTCTCCTGTTACTGACATTTTATATGTGCCGTCTACATTATCATAAGTCGAAATTCGTTTCCCGGAACTACTATAGGCAGAAGTTCCTACAATCTGATTATCATAATACGCTGAATTGAAGCGGACGTAATACACCGACGCCAATCGAGAATTATAATTTGTAAAACTCCCAAATAAAGAATGAAAAGTTGAAGCTTTTAGATTAGGATTTCCTGTTCTGACTACCAAAGGATTATCTAAATTGACAATTGCCAAAACCTGATTTTCTGTTGGAATTGTAAATCTGCGCTCGTAATCCAAAAATAAAATTTTCGATTTTGAAAGTTTGTAACTGGCATGGATCTGTCCATTTGGGATAAAATAATTTTTATTCAAATCTGTTGTTTCCTTTAAATATAATCCATGATTTTCTGTCCTGACAACAGAAGTTCCTGTATATATCGTGAAATTAAATTTCTGTGCATCAGTACTAAAACCCACTTTAGGATTTACGTGAAAACTATTAAAAGAACTAAAATTGCTAAGTGATTCATTAAAAACATCATATTCCGTATCCTGATCATTTCGATCAAACGTTTTCCTGTCATCTGTCTTTTTTTCAAAATCCGTAACTACTGAAAAAATTAGATCTAATGAATTGGTTACCGGTTCATTATATTGAAAGCTTCCTGTATATTTATC
>SEBM01000023.1 GCA_004296145.1 Flavobacterium sp. | reverse complement strand
TCCTTATATTTTGAGGGTGAGATTCCCATAATTTTTCCAAAAATTCGGCTAAAGTACGCTGCATCCTTAAAACCAAGTTTTGGATAAATATCACTGATTTTCAGGTTGGATAATTCCAGATATTGACAAGCTTTTTCGATTTTTAAATTTATAAAATATTTTATAGGCGATTGTTTAGTTTCTTCCTGGAATAACATCGAAAAATGGGAAGGAGAATAATTAAAGTGCTTTGCAAATTGTTCTAAAGTTAAATTATGCTCTACGTTTTCACGCATGTAATAAATAACTTTCTGGCTAAATTGATCTTCAATTCCGGCATGGCTTCGAATTTGACGGAATTGTTGTTCATATTTAAATGATGCCAAAAAGTGAAAAAGACAAAGAGAAGCATAGTTGTAATGATTACTATGAAAACTCAGCTCCAGATTTTCATATATTTCTTCAAACATATCTATTCTGTCCTGCAATCTGGAATTAGCGTCGGGTAAAATCTCAGAAGGAACTATAGGCAATATCATAAATGAAGAAGCCAATTTTCCTTTGAAATGAATCCAGTAAATTGTCCATGGATTTGCCCTGTCGGCACCAAAACTATATGGTGTGTCCGGAGGAAGTATTACAAACTGATTTTCTTTTATTGCGTAAGTGTTTTCTCCTACTTTGTACCATCCTTCTCCCGAAGTACAGTATATTAATATATAATAATCCACTCCCGAATCCTTCTTTATATAATGATATTTTACAGCTGGAAAGAACCCTATCTTAGTGATATAAAGGCTCATTGTTAATGGATTATGTTCGCTGTTGGAGAAGACTTCTGTACTAATAGCAATGAGCCGCTGTCCTTTAAAACCTTGTTTCTGTTGTAGCATAAAATAGAAATTAAAATCGTAAGATAGTACAAGTAAATCGAAACAAAGTTACATTTTTTTAATTTACATGCAGTATACATTTGTAATTCATCAGACTAAGAACTTATGCATTTAGTATTTAAAGAAGTATTTTTTGAAACCTCTTAAGTTTCTGGATGACTATGTTTTTTTACAACCAATTACCAATTTACCTATGAGCACTTATAACAAAACACCTTTTTTCCCTATTGCCGGAAATGCCTATCGCGGTTGGGAACTTATTATTGAAGAATTACGTTTAAAGATTAAAAAATCTGATTCCAGCCGCTATGTTTTGGTGGTTGAATGTTATCAGGGAGTTAATCATGGGGAGTTGATAAGTGGATTTAAAAGTTTAAATCCTGAATTGTTCATTAATTCAGAAGAAGCATTTTATACAAATGAAAAAATACAGGAATTAACATATCCTGATGTGACAGATGATCCGATTTTTGGATATATAACAAGGCTGGACTATGTTGATTTGTTAGAGAAAGCAAAAGTTAAAGAACTACGTGATAAAATAAAAAATGCTACAGGACTCGTTGTCGTATACGGTCATGCAGCGGCTGTAATATGCAAAGAATATGATTGTCTTGTTTATGCAGACATGGCGCGTTGGGAAATTCAGCTTCGCCAACGTGAACATGAAGTTACTAATATTGGTTTGCAAAATTCTGAGGAAGAACCTGGAATTCAGTACAAAAGAGGTTTTTTTGTCGATTGGCGTATTTGTGACAGACTGAAGCAACAATTGTTTGAAAAAGCAGATTATTGGCTGGACACGAATAAAAAAAATGAACCAAAAATGATCCATTCACAAACCCTTCTTGATGGATTAACAAAAATATCAAAAAGTCCATTTCGTGTAGTTCCATATTTTGATCCGGGACCTTGGGGAGGACAATGGATGAAAGAGGTAATCGGATTAGATAAATCGAAATTAAATTATGCGTGGTCTTTTGATGGTGTGCCGGAAGAAAACAGCTTACTATTTGAAGTAGGTGGAGAAATTTTTGAAATTCCGAGTATAAACCTGGTTTTTTATAAAAGTACAGCACTACTCGGTGAACCGGTTGAATCAAGATTTGGAAAAGAATTTCCTATCCGATTTGATTTTCTGGACACGATGGATGGCGGCAATTTAAGTTTACAGGTGCATCCGACAACACAGTTTATAAGAGAAAAATTCGGTATGAATTATACTCAGGACGAGAGTTATTATATGATGGATGCCAAGCCTGACGCCACAGTACTTTTGGGAGTTAAGACAGGATGTGACAGCGAAGAAATGATAGCTGAATTAAAAAAATCACAAAAGGAGGGAACTGTATTTGATGCTGAAAAATATGTAAACGTATTTCCTGCAAAAAAACACGATCACTTTTTGATTCCAAACGGAACCATTCACTGCTCAGGAATCAATTCGATGGTACTGGAAATAAGCGCAACTCCTTACATTTTTACTTTCAAACTGTATGACTGGGGACGCATGGGACTGAATGGTAAACCAAGGGCAATTAATATTGCTCGCGGTGAACAGGTAATGAATTGGAGCAGGGATACTGCTTATTGTCTTGAGAATTTAGTAGATCAGGTTCAGGAAGTCGCACAGGGTGATGGATGGAGAGAAGAAAGAACCGGTCTTCATAAAACCCAATTTATAGAAACCCGTCGTCATTGGTTTACAAAATCGGTTTTGCATCAATCCGGAGACAGCGTAAATGTTTTGAATCTGGTAGAAGGAGCAGAGGCCATAATTGAAAGTCCCACAAATAGTTTTGAGCCTTTTATTGTTCATTATGCCGAAACATTTATCGTACCTGCAGCAGTTGGCGAATATACGATTCGCCCATATGGTGCGAGTGAAGGCAAACAATGTGCTACACTAAAAGCGTACGTACGACACAAATCGTAAAACGTTCTCATAATTAAACCTAAGTTTTTGATACTGATACACGATGTCAATATTTAGGGTTGAATCACTTAATATAAAAATAAAATGAAACATACATATAACATAGGAGTTGATGTAGGAGGATCGCACGTATCCTGTGCTTACGTCAATAAAACAACCGGAAAAATTGTAGAAAACAGTTTTGTAGAACGCAAAATAGATTCTAATGGCAGCGTTCAGGAATTTGCAGATTCGTTGCGCTTGTTATTTGGGCAGCTATTTTCAGTAACAAATAAATATTCGTTTGAGGCCGTGGGAGTTGCCATGCCCGGGCCTTTCGATTATGAAAATGGAATTTCGAAAATTAAAGGAGTTAAAAAATTTGATGCATTGTATGATGTAAACCTTAAAGAATTGTTTAAGGATGTATTGAGCAAATATGACGTTCCTGTATGTTTTGCCAATGATGCAAGTTGTTATGCATTGGGAGAATATTATGGAGGGGCGGCACAAAACAGCAAGCGAACCATTGTTCTGACATTAGGAACGGGACTGGGAAGCACTTTTCTCGTAAATGGTTCGCAATCGATTGAGGGAGTAGGTATACCTCCTGAAGGATATCTGTATAATGTTCCATTTGGGAAAACTATTGCTGACGATTATTTCTCAACACGTTGGTTTGTAAATACTTTCAAAGAAAAATTTGCTCTTGATATTTCAGGTGCCAGAGAAACGGCTATGCTGGCAAAAAATGACCATTGGCAGGCATTGGAAGTTTTTGAAGAATTTGCTGAAAATTTGAAACAAATGATTTTTCCGTGGATAACTAAATTCCAGCCGGACACCTTTGTAATCGGAGGAAATATTGCAAAATGCCATCCTTTCTTTCTTGATAATCTGAAGGAAAAACTAGCACAAAAAGAAGTTTACAACCTACAGGTAAAGACATCAGATTTATGGGCTGATGCCCCAATTGTTGGAGCCGCAATGAGTATATAAAAGCATGATAATGATAAAGATTTTTAAAAATCATTTTCCAAACATTTACTAACTAACCAAATATTAAAAACCACAAACTTTATGAAACAGAATCACAAAACCTCAGAAAGAAAATTATTAAAAATGCAATGCCAAAACTTATGAAAAATATTAAATCAGGCAGCACTAAGTTTGGGATTGCCAGATCCTTCAAACTTAAACTCATACTATCACTCTTTTTGATAGCTAATGCAGCAGTTTTACATGCCCAAAATACAATTTCAGGTACTGTAAAAGATGGTAAAACAAACGAAGTTTTAGTTGGTGCCAGTATAAGTGTCAAAGGAACTACGAAAACAGCAAACACGGACTTTGACGGAACTTTTACAATTGATGCGCCTAATAATGCTGTAATTGTTGTCTCCTACGTAGGATATGAGAACAGTGAAAAACCAATAAATGGAAATCAGAAGCTTCAGTTTTTACTAAAATCAGAAGATCAGCTGCTCAAAGAAGTTGTAGTAGTTGGTTACGGAGTTCAGAAAAAAGTAAATCTTACCTCAGCAGTGAGTAATGTAAATTCGAAAGCGTTTGAAAACAAGCCTGTGACAAGTGCATCACAAGCACTTCAGGGCACAGTTCCCGGATTGGTAATTCAGCAGGGATCAAGTGAACCGGGACAGGGAACAAACATAAATATTCGTGGAATCGGGACCTTTCAATCAGGAACTTATCCTTTGATATTAATTGATGGATTGATAGGAAGTATTGACAATATCAACCCAAATGATATTGAAAGTGTATCTGTTCTTAAAGATGCTTCATCAACTGCCGTTTATGGATCCAGAGCTGCGAATGGTGTAATTCTAATTACAACAAAAATTGGAAAAAAAGGTAAAACCAGAGTGTCTTACGACTATTTATATGGTATGCAGGCTCCGACAAATTTACCAAAATATGCACAAGCCTGGGAATATGCTGAACTTCGAAATGAAGCATTGATTAATTCGGGTCTGCCGGCACAATATTCTCCGGATCAGGTTAATGAATTTAGAAAAATCGGAAAAGGAACGGTATGGTTAGATGAAATTTACAGAGAAACTGCCCCACAATCCAGTCATAATCTTGCTTTTGAAGGAGGATCAGAGAAAACGGTGTATCATATTTCAGTGGGTCATTTAGATCAAAGAAGTTTGTTTGAAGGCAATACTGATTATGGGCTAAAAAGAAATAATGCAAGGATAACAATCAATTCCAAATTATCAGATAAGTTCACTGTTGTTGCAACCGCTGCTTATAACGGAACCACAACAAAGGAGCATGCTTACTGGACGGAGTGGCTTATAGAACAAGCGACCAGAATACCTGTGATCTATCCTATCAAAGATAAAAATGGTGAATATACATTAGTTAGCGGCAGTAACTCAAATCCTTTAGCCAGATTAAGCGAAGGCGGAATGAGAACGTATCAGAATGACGCCATAGCAGGAAGTATTAGTGCAGAATGGAGCATTATTAAAGATTTAAAATTGAAAGGTTTCTTTGGTGCAAACTTATCCAATAATAATAGTCATGAATTCAGAAAATCGATAGACTACGCTCCATACAAAGGAGGAGGAGATAATGAAAGTTCTGTAATGGATGCTTTTGACAGAACACTTTTACTGAATTCTACCCTTACATTAAATTACACAAAAAAAACAGCTGATAATCACAACGTCAGTGCCTTATTGGGAGCGTCAAATGAAAGCAGTGAGAGAAGATGGTATCAGGCCAGAAAAATCGGAATACCGGGAAATGAATTTGGTGTTTTAGGAAACGGTGCCATTACAGATGAAAAAAACACTTTTGGTAGTGGAGAAGAGTGGGGTATTAATTCTTTTTTTGCAAGGGTAAATTATTCTTATAAAGATAAATATCTTCTTGAGTCAAATGTCAGAATGGATGGATCTTCCCGTTTTAATTCAGATAATCGTTGGGGAACATTTCCATCGTTTTCAGCAGGATGGCGAATTTCAAATGAAGGCTTCATGGAAGGAATAAAAACATATGTAAGTAATCTTAAGATCAGAGCTTCATGGGGTCAGGCCGGAAATCAGGACATCGGATTGTATAAATATTTGCGTACTGTAAATATTGCTACTCAGGCTTATTCATTCCGTGATCATTTAGCAAATGGAGCTTATTTTAGTGAAACAAATCCAGATATTACATGGGAAACCAGTGAGATGACTGATATTGGTATTGACGCAGGTTTTTTCAACAATAAATTGTCTTTAACGCTGGATCTTTATAGTAAAGACACTAAAAATATTCTGGTAAACAGCCTGCCTGTTCCGGGTATTTACGGTAGCGGTTCCCCGACACAAAATGTGGGAGCCATAAACAATAAAGGTTGGGAATTTTCAGCTAATTATATTTTTAAGACCGGCAAGGTTAACCATTCTTTGACGGCAAATTTATCTGATAACGTAAATGAGGTAACAAATGACGGAGGAAGGACTTTAATTTCGGGTACTGATGTAGTTACGATTTTGAAAAAAGGATATCCGATAAATTCTTATTATGGATTAAAAAGTGACGGCTATTTTCAAAATGCGCAGGAAGTAGCAAATGGCCCAAAACAGACTTTTAATGCCGCTGGTGCAAAACCGGGAGATATCCGTTACGTTGACAGAAATCGTGATGGTACAATCAACGAAGCAGATGACCGCTTTATCCTCGGAAACCCTTTTCCGAGATACAATTACGGACTGAATTATGCTGTTGACTGGAACGGTATAGATTTTAGCTTTTTTATACAAGGTGTAGGAAAACGCAGTATGTGGATTCGCGGAGAAGCAGTTGAAGCATTCCATAATAATAATGAAGGCCCTTTAATGGATTATCATATTGACAGATGGACGCCAACAAATCCGAACGCTTCATATCCTCGTTTAACAATAGGTACAGAATCGGCTAATAACGCTGCTAAGTCTGATTTCTGGATAGAAGACGCTTCCTACCTTCGTCTGAAAAATATTCAATTAGGATATACTATACCTGAAAGGATTATACAGCAAATAGGTGTTTCAAGATTTAGGGCTTACATAACGGCACAAAATCTATTTACGCTGACTAAACTAAAGGCAGGATATGACCCGGAAATAAATTCACCAGCAGCTTTAAGCGGTCGTGTTTATCCGGTGACAAAAGTGGTAGCAGTAGGTCTTAACGTTAACTTTTAATCCATCAGACATGAAAAAATATATAGTATTACTAATTACAATGACCATCTTTTGGAGTTGCGAGAGCCTCGATACTCCACTAGTTGATAAAGAATCAGATTTATCTTTTTGGGATAAACCCGAAGATGCACTTAATGCTTTAAATAGTTGTTACCCTGATCTCTATGGTTCAGAACAATTTATTTTTAGTGAATCACTTTCTGATAACGCTTATACGAAAAGCAACAACGGATCACTTGTTCGTGACGTTGCTAACGGAAGTTACAGCACTTCTGCATCACTAATGCGTGATGTATGGAATGCCAGATATGCAGGAATAAAACGATGCAATATCTTACTGGATAATATTGGTAAAGTTCCGGGACTTAGTGCTGAACTAAAAAACAGATATATCGCTGAAGCGAAAGCGATACGTGCATTTCATTATTTTATTCTGATCAATAATTTTGGAGACGTTCCTTTAGTTACCAAAGAAATCAGCATTAGTGAAGCCAGTACGATTGCGAGAACACCAAAAGCGCAAGTAGTACAGTTTATTTTAGATGAGTTGGATTTTGCTAAAACACTGCCAAGCTCCTATTCTGATCCTGATAAAGGCCGTTTTACAAAAGGTGGTGCAATGGCGTTAAAAGCAAGAGTACTACTTTGTGAAGGTCGTTGGCAGGAAGTGGCCGCTATTTGTGATGCCATTATCAACAAAAAAGAAGCCGGAAACTTAGATTTGTTTAATGGAACCTATTCCGACTTATTTAAACCTGCAAACAAAGATAATATCGAAGTTCTTTTGAATGTAGAATTTATGCCTGTCAACAGAGAGCATGGCAATCAGTATTTTTTGATTCCGCCATCTTTGGGAGGATATGCAGCGATTTCTCCTTCTCAGGAATTGGTTGATAACTATCTGCTTTTAAATGGTAAAACAATAACAGATCCATCTTATAATGAAGCAGATCCGTATGCAAACAGAGATCCTCGTCTGGATGCGACAATAATAAGACATGGCTCGCAACTAGAAAACCCAAATGGTGGTTTTACTACAATAAACACTTTTTTAGGAACAGGCGACGATGCGATTAATGCGTCCTCAAATTGTACTCCTACAGGATATTATGTTTCAAAATTTTATGATAAAACAGCCAGAAATCTTATTAATTCAGGTTCAAATCTTATTCTTATTCGTTATGCTGAAGTGTTGCTGATGTATGCTGAAGCTAAATCGGAATTAAATGCTTTTGGACAAAATGAATGGGATCAGACAATAAGAAAATTGCGTACAAGAGCTGGATTTACAAACATTAATGCATTGGATTATCCCGGAGTTTCAGGAACACAAATGCAGGAAATTATTCGTCGCGAACGTCGTTCTGAACTAGCAATGGAAGGCTTGAGACTGATGGATTTAAGACGCTGGAAAACCGCTGAAACTGCTTTGAATGGATGGCTGCACGGTATTAAAACAAATGAAGCTCCATCTGTTGATAATGGATATATCCGTGTAGATAACAGGGTATTTGATAAGACAAAACATTATCTGTGGCCTGTACCACAATCAGAGAGAGATTTAAATACCAACTTAACCCAAAATCCTAATTGGTAAATCCTATGAAAAAGAAAATAAACAGGCTAATGAGCCTCATAGCAATAGTACTATTATTGGCTGGCTGCAGCGACAGTTATGAATTGCAAACCGGTTTTGATGCTCCACAATCATTGGTGTCGCCAACTGAAAATCAACTTATAGCAATAGACTTGGAAAATGGTACAACAACCAAATTTGAATGGGAGAAATCTAATTCTTATTACGGAGGAGTAGTATTATACGAAGTTGTTTTTGATAAAGAAAACGGAGATTTTACAAATCCTATATTTAAAACGGTTTCAAATGGCGGAGGCGGCGATACCTGGTTATCAATGACGCCAAAACAATTAATCGCCCTTGCAAAACTTGCCGGTATAGGTGTAGATTCAGAAGGTACTATTAAATGGAAAGTAATTGCTTCTCAGGGAGGGGAAAGGAAAGCCATAAAAGAGGTAAGAACTTTAAGACTTAAACGCCCTGCAGGAATAGGAGAGATTCCAGCCGAATTATTTATTTACGGTTCTGGATTTGAAGCTAAAGACCTTCAAAGCGCAATGAAATTCAAAAAAATAGAAGAAGGGGTTTTTGAAATTTTTGCTTCATTGTCAAATGGAGAAATAAAACTTTGTAATGCAGTTACAGGAAATAAAGTGTATTACATACTTGGAAATAATAACAAATTAATTGAAGCCGATAACGAATCTGCAATTACAATGAATGGCACCGGAAATGCTTACAGAATTGTTGTTGACTTTAATTTGCTTACAATTAAAACTACCGAAATAAGATCAGTCCAAATGATCAGAACATGGCAGTATAACCTTGGAGATCTGACTTATATAGGAAACCATAAATTTGAAGTTAAAAATATCGCTTTACCATTCTACCATGATTGGGGATATCCTGAAGAGCGCTATCGTTTTTGGGTGACTACAAATGAAGGCAAAGAAATCTGGGGAAGTTACCATAACGATCAGATGAATGCATCTAATATACCTGGCTTGGTTCCTTTTAATGTTGAGCCAGATGGTACACAGCCTGATACGTATTATAATATTTATAATTTGGCAGATATTCCGGCTCCGGGACAAAATCCGGACTGGACAGGCATGTACAAATTGCCTAAAGGTTCTGAGGATAAACATGCTAATGTAATCATAGACATGTCACCATCAGGTACCTATAAACACACCATCAATATTATTGATTAATAAAATAAAGACAGGCTGCTGTAAAAAGCAGCAGTCTGTTTTAAAAATATACTACTATGAAAAATATGCAAAAATTAAGTGTTTTATTCTTTTGCTCTTTGCTTTTTTCCTGCACAGAGAATACAGATAATGAACTTACTTATCCAAATCCTACGGGACCGGTGGTTACTATTACCTATAAAGAAAAGGCTAAACAGGTTTTTGATTTAGTTCAGCAAAATTATAAAATTAACAATACCGGTTTGTATCTGGAAAATTTCCCAAAGCAGGCTGGCGACAGGGAAGCTTCTTATTTATGGTCGCTTGATGGTGTTTTATCTGCTGTAAATCAATTAAAAGCAATTGGGTATAAAGATCAGAAACTAAACGACGCTTTTACTGCGGCCGAAAAATACTATGATACACAAAGATTGCCTTCTGCTTATGCAGCGTATCCTGTTCAGTATGGATTAGAAGATCGTTTCTATGATGATAATGCGATAATAGCTCTGGATTTACTTGAGGATTATCATATTACTAATAATCCTGCTTCTCTGGAACGTGTGAAGAAAATAGCAGAATTTAGTATCACCGGCGAAAATAATGTTGCTGGAGGCGGGATGTACTGGGTTGAACAATATCGCAATAAACCCGAAAGCGATATGTGTAATAAAGCGGTTTGTGCAAGTGCCTTCACGACGACTTATTTGCTGAAATTATATCAGATTACAAAAAATGAAGATTACCTGATATTAGCAAAAAGGATTTATCAATGGCTGACTACTACCATGAAAGATCCTGTTGATAATTTGTTTTGGAATGACATTAGAATAAGGGATAATTATGTGAATAAAACCAAATGGACTTATAACTCTGGAGCTATGATCAGTAACAATGTCCTGCTTTATGAAATTACAAACGATGAAATGTATCTTAACGAAGCAAAAACAATCGCAGCTTCTTCTTTTACTGTTTTTACAAGAACAGCAGATAATCAGGTGTTTTTTCCGGATCATGACTCGTGGTTCAACGTTTGTCTTTTCAGAGGATATTTAGACCTTCTTAAACATACACCAACCGCTCAGACATATGTAAATACTTTTATAAAAAATGCAGACTATGCCTGGGAAAAAGCAAGAAACAGCTACGGATTATTTTATGAAGACTGGTCGGGAATTATACCGGGAAGAGACAAATGGTTGTTACAACAGGCAGGTCTTATTGAAATGTATGGTCGTATTGCATTATTGAAAGGAGAAAAAGAGTTATGAAAAAAATAACGGCTGCCCTTATATTTTGTGTTTTATTCTCTAATCAAATTAATAGTCAAAATAAGGATACAGATATCTATAAAAAAAGAGCGGAATCCTTTTACGATTTAGTCTATAGTTTATATTATTTGCCAAACTATAATTTGTTTTCAGAATATTATCCAAATACCAATCAGCCTAATATCAATTATTTTAATGACGGTGAAAAAACGGCTAAAGAAGTTTCTTTTCTATGGCCGTTTAGCGGAATGACATCTGCGGTCAATGTTCTTTATAAAATTGATAAAGTGAAATATAGTGTTCCATTGAAAAATCTGATTGAAGCACAAAAACAATATCGAGATACTATTCGTAAACCTGCTGGCTATCAGGCATACCCAACACGTCTGGAAAAATCAGATCGTTATTATGATGATAACGGTCTGGTGGGTATCGATTATATTGAAGCCTATGCAAATACAAAAGAAGCTCATTATCTAAAAGATGCCAAAGAAGTTTTTGAATTTATAATTAGCGGATGGAATACAGATCTTGAAGGCGGCGTTACCTGGCTGGAAGGAGTTCGTGATATGAAACCGGCCTGTTCTAACGGTAAGGCAACTGTTTTAGCCTTAAAGATTTATGAACAAACAAAGGATAAATATTATTTAGACTGGGGTCTGAAATTTTATAACTGGATGTATACCCATTTAAGAAGCAGCGAAAATATTTATTGGAACGACATGAAAACAGCTGACCGTTCTATTCTAAAAACAGCCTGGACATACAATACAGGAACTATGTTGCAATCTGCGGTAAGTTTATATAAAATTACAGACAAAAAAGAATACCTTAAAGAAGCACAATTACTTGCCGAAGGTTCTTACTTATTCTTTGGAAAAAAACAAACTGACGGAAGAATATCAATTCTTGATGATCCTTGGTTTACAACTGTTTTATTTCGTGGTTATCAGGATTTATATGAGGTGGATAAAAAACCAAAATATATTGATACCATTATTAACAACATAAATTATGCATGGATGCATGCACGCGATGAAAAAGGGCTTGTTTTTAAGAACTGGAATGGTGGATCAGATGAATCTAAAACTCCAAAATGGTTATTGAATGAAGCTTGTATTATAGAATTATACGCCAGAATTGCACTCTTAAAAAAATAAATCGCGCTAAATTATACTATTATGAAAAAGATTTTAAGCCTATTATTTATAACCATTAGCTGCGTATCGCATACCGCTTACAGTCAAAATAATAAAAAAAAGTTATCTGATTACGTAAACCCAAATATCGGAACAGCGCACAGTCGTTGGTTTTTTTATACTCCTGGTGCAGTTCCTTTTGGACTAGCAAAACTGGGTCCTTCCACAAATGCACATTTAGGAAATGAGCAAGGTTGGGAAGCAACAGGATATGATGACAGAGACACTTCTATAGAAGGTTTTGCCTGTTTGCACGAATTTCAGGTTGGTGGTATTGTGCTCGCGCCATCTGTTGGTCAATTGCAAACCATACCAGGAAATCTTGATAAACCTGAAGAAGGCTACAGATCAAGATTTGACCGAAAAGATGAATATGCTACGGCAGGTTATTATTCCGTTTTGCTTAAAGATTATAATATTAAAGCAGAATTGACATCCACAAAAAGAGTAGGTTTTCAGCGATATACTTTTCCGAAATCATCTCAGTCGAATATTATTTTTGATATAGGAAACAGACAAGGCGAGAGCGGTGCTGTAAAAGATTCAAAAGTGACTATTTCTGAAGATGGAAGAATTGAAGGTTATGTGATAACAACTCCGGAGTATGTGAAAAAATATCAGGCTGGAGCCGAAGTAGCGATGTATTTTTCTGCTGTTTTGGACAAAAAGCCAGCCAGTTTTGGAACTTTCAATAAAAAAGAAACAAAGGCGGGAAGTAAAGAAATTTCTGGAGAAGGTGCAGGAGTTTATTTGACTTTTGACACGAAAGAAAATGAAATGATTACCGTAAAAATTGGTCTTTCATACACTTCTGTAGCTAACGCCAGACTTAATCTTGAAACAGAAGCTAAGACATTAAATTTCGATTCAGCGAAAAAACAAAGTCTTTCAACATGGAATGACTATTTGGGAAGAATCACTGTAGAAGGTAAAAATGAAACTGACAAAATTAAATTCTACACCGGGTTATATCACGCTTTATTAGGCCGTGGATTAGGAAGTGACGTAAACGGGGCTTATCCGATGAATAACGGAAAAGTAGGTCAGATTCCGCTTGACGCGAAAGGAAAACCGCAGCATAACTATTACAATACAGATGCCATTTGGGGCGGCTTTTGGAACCTGACTCAATTATGGGCACTCGCTTATCCTGAATATTATGCAGACTGGATACAAGGCCAATTATTGGTTTATAAAGATGCCGGCTGGTTGGGAGATGGTATTGCAAACAGTAAATATGTTTCTGGTGTCGGTACCAATTTTACCGGATTAGCTATCGCTTCTGCATATAATTGCGGGATCCGAAATTTTAATGTAGAATTAGCGTATCAAGCAGCATTGAAAAATGAAATAACATGGGAAAACAGAATTGAAGGTGCAGGTAAAATGGATTTGAAAGAATTTGTAGACCGTGGTTATTCACCTTACATCGATAATATTGGTTTCAACACGATAACTACAGGTTCCGGATTTTCAGCATCTCATACTTTAGAATATTCGTATAGTTCTTTTGCTGTCGGTCAATTTGCCAAAGCATTAGGCAAAACAAGTGATTATGAACAATTAATGAAACTATCAAAAGGATGGAAATTATTGTATGATCCTGAAACGAAATTTATTCGCCCTAAAGATGCAAAT
Source organism: Flavobacterium sp. (assembly GCA_004296145.1). Taxonomy (GTDB): domain Bacteria; phylum Bacteroidota; class Bacteroidia; order Flavobacteriales; family Flavobacteriaceae; genus Flavobacterium. The sequence continues at coordinate 2,044 of SEBM01000023.1, read as the reverse complement.
GGAAAATTCATTGACAATTTTGATCCGTCCCAGCCGTGGAGAGGTTTTCAGGAAGGAAACGCATGGCAATACACCTTTTATGTTCCGCATGATATGGAAGAATTGGTACAGACTCTTGGAAAAGATACCTTTAGCGACAGGTTGGAAACCATTTTTGAAGCATCTCAAAAAAATGTATTTGGTGGAGGAACTAAAATAGATGCCTTTGCAGGATTATCAGGATTTTATAATCACGGAAATCAACCCAATTTGCATATCTCATGGTTGTTTAATTTTTCAGGCAAACCTTATTTGACCCAAAAATGGGTACATGCTATTTGCGATGAATTTTATGGTACCGAAGGCGTTCACGGATATGGTTATGGACAGGATGAAGATCAGGGCCAGTTAGGTGCTTGGTATGTAATGTCATCCATAGGTTTATTTGATGTAAAAGGACTTACAGAAATAAATCCTTCTTTTCAAATCAGCAGTCCGTTGTTTGATAAAGTTACGGTAAGACTTCCAAAAATGCTGCAACGAAAAGATTTTGTAATTGAAGTTTCAAACAATTCTAAAAAGAATATTTACCTTCAAAAGGCTGCTTTAAATAATAAAGACCTGGAGCATTTACAAATAGATTTCAAAGATGTCTCAAAAGGAGGTAACCTAAAAATGACTGTAGATGCTACAGCCAGTCAAAAATGGTTTGACTAATTTTAATACTAACAATCCAAAATAATTAATATGAAAAAAAATCAATTACAAAGCGTGTTTCCTGTACTTTTCGGATTTTTTATTATGGGATTTTGTGATGTTGTGGGGATTACTGCAACACATGTAAAAGCAGATTTTGGACTGAGCGACACCATGTCCAACATGATTCCGGTAGCGTTATTTTCTATGTTTTTACTCTTTTCGGTGCCAACAGGAATTTTAATGAATAAAATAGGACGCAAACGTACGGTACTAATCAGCAATATAATAACTATTGTGGCCATGTTTATACCTTTAATTGGATATACTTTTGCGCTGTGTTTAGTTTCATTTGCCTTGCTGGGAATTGCCAATACAATGTTACAGGTTTCCATAAATCCGCTGTTATCAAACGTAGTACAAGGAGAAAAACTGTCTTCATCTATTACGGCGGGGCAATTCGTAAAAGCTGTTTCGTCATTCTGTGGCCCTTTTATTGCGGCGTATACAGCATCTGAATTAGGCAACTGGCAATATATTTTTCCAATTTATGCAGTAATTACATTGATTTCAACCATTTGGCTGACAGCTACTCCTATTCAGGAAGAAACAGTTACAGATGAAAGAAACGGATCATTTGCCAATGTATTTAGCCTTTTAAACGATAAAACTATTTTGCAGCTGTTTTTCGGAATTATATTTTTAGTAGGAATAGATGTGGGAGTCAACACGGCAGCTCCTAAAATTCTAATGGAACGATGTGGATTAGATTCAATCAGTGCCGGTTATGGTACCAGTATGTATTTTGCGTTCCGTACTGCGGGATCATTTATAGGCGTTTGGATATTAAGCAGATTTTCTTCAAAAACTTTCTTTAAAATCACTTCCGTTATCACTGTTTTAGCATTGCTGGCCTTAATTTTTATTACAAATGAGACGGCAATTTTTACCCTTTATGCAGTAATTGGTTTATCAATTGCCAATGTTTTTTCTATCTTGTTTTCAATAGCATTACAGTCAAAACCTGAAAAGGCCAATGAAATTTCGGGATTAATGATTACCGGAGTTTTTGGAGGCGCAGTAGTTCCTTTTGTGATGGGACTCGCCACAGACACTTTTGGATCTCAAATTGGTTCAGTGATTATTATTTTAATTTGTGCTTTTTATTTGCTGTATTGCTCGTTCGCAGTAAAAGCTAAAAATACAACTGATTAAATACAATGGCTTTTAGGAGAAATCTATGAATGAACCCCGAGTTGATTCCGAGCAGAGCGAGTTTATTAAGGATGGAAGGTTGGTTCTGGTTGTTGAATGGGTTGTCTTGGATCAACGCTTTAAATAGCTTCTCCATCCAGGCACTCTATTGTAA
>SEBM01000434.1 GCA_004296145.1 Flavobacterium sp. | reverse complement strand
ATATCATAAATATATTAATGTTTAAAAATCTCTTTTTCCTTTTTTAAGTAATTAAAACTTGATATAATACAATCAATATTTTGATATAGTTTATAAATATTTTTTAATAAGACTCAGCAATACAACGCTATACATTATTTAAAATTTAGATTAAATTGTGTATTGTATCAAATTCTTCGATTGTTTTATAACCAAGATGTGAATGTCTTCTATTTTTATTATACCAATTTTCAATGTATTCGTAGACTTGAATTCTCATCAGTTTTCTCGAATGTAGCTTATTTCCATTAAGCAATTCAGATTTAAAAGAAGTAAAAAAACTTTCACAAACTGCATTGTCATTATGATTTCCTTTACGACTCATACTTCTCTTAATATACTTTAAAGAATCTAATCGATTAGTGAAAACTTTATTAGCATATTGAACACCTTTGTCCGAATGGAATATTAATTCCTTTGTTATTTTCCTGTTTTTAATAGCCATTTCCAAGGCGGGAAGGGTCGTATCTTTAGTACTCATATTGTTACTCAGAGTCCATCCAATAACCTTTCTATCAAATAAATCCATGACTATAGTTAGATAAACAAAGCCTTTTATTGTTTGTATATAAGTTATATCTGAAACCCAAGCTTTACAAGGCTCACTAACTGTAAATTCTCTGTTTAAAAAATTTGGGACTACATAATAATTATGACGCGAATCTGTTGTAACTTTATATTTTCTCTTAACTTTTCTACGTAAACCCAACATTCTCATATATTTTTTTACTGATGAGTTTTTTATTTTAAATCCTCTATTTTGAAGTTCTTTTGTAATTTTTGTACACCCATATCTTCTCTTAAATTCATGATATACCTTTGTAATTTCTTGTTTTATTAAAATTACTCGAAATTCTGTATCTGTAACTTCTTGTTTTTTTCTTCTGTAATATGTGGTTTCTGATACTTCTAATACAGATAACATTTTTGCAATTGAAAATTCAGATTTATTATTTTCAATAAATTGTTTAGTCATTGCTTTTCCCTGAGAAACATATTTAGTTCCTCTTTTTAAAATTTCTAGTGCAATTTTGGAATCTTTAATTTTCTTTTCAAGATTAGAGATTATTGCCTGCTCAGTAGTTAACTTTGGATGTCCTATTCCGCAAAAACTCCCTGATCCATAAGTTTCAAAGTCTTTTCGCCAGCTATACAAATAACCGGGAGCAATTCCCAATTTTCTTGCAAAACTTGCTAATTTACCTTTCTCACACTTATAACTTAATTTTACGGCTTTCACTTTAAAACTTCGTTCATATCTTTTCATATCTTGAAGTTGTTAATTTATATAAGAATTTCGTTTAGTGTATAATTATTCAGATATTGTAATATTTTTTCTCTCATCTTTTTTTTTGATAAAAGCATATTTAAATCTAGTAAATCACATTTTAAGGAATTAAAAAAGTTTTCAGTTATTGAATTATCTGAATAATTGCCTTTTTCGCTCATACTTATCTTGATGAATTTATAAGATTCTAATTTACGAGTAAACATCTTGTTAGCATACTGAGCACCGTGATTGGAATGGAAGATTAATTCCTTCTCTATTTTTCTATTTTTCTCTGCCATTTCCCATGCGGGAATAGTGGTCTCATTAATGGATTGACCATCACTCAAACTCCAACCGATAATTTTCATATCAAATAAATCCATAATGATTGTTAAGGCTAAAAGGCCATTTGCCGTTTTAATTCGATTTATACCCGAGACCCAAACTTTAGACGATTCTTCAACTGTAAGTTGCTGATTTAAAATATTAGGAAAAGCGTAAGGATTATAACATATAGTAGATTTGAGTCGGCGATTTTTTCTAATTTTACTAATCAGTCCTAGTTGTTTCATATACATATAAATTCGTCCCTCTTTCACTTTAAAGCCACGACTTTGCAGTTCCGCCGTAATTCTTGGAACACCATACAACTCCTTATATTCATAAAAAATAGAGCTTATTTCTTCCTTTAATAATTGATTTCTACGTTGTCTTGGTGAAAGAACCTGATTTTTCCATTTTGTATATGCCAGATAAGATATTCCAAAAACTTTACACATTTTTCCAATAGTATACTTTTCTGCATTATTTTCCATAAATTGATAAAGCATTAATCTTCCTTGCGAAATATATTTACCTCCGTTTTTAAAAATCTCAAGCTTAAGTTCTGACTCTTTAAGCTCATTTTTAAGTTTTCTCTTTAGTTTGGAAAATTTTATTTGCTCTGGATTTAATTTTGTTGAACCACGACCGCAAAAACTTGATGAACCATATTTAAGAAAATCCTTTCTCCATTTACCCATATACGAAGGATAAATACCAAGTTTTCTTGCTCCTTTTGTGAGACCTATTTCAAATCCTAATTTGACTGCTTGCTCTTTAAAATTCCGATCAAAAACTCTTCGCTTTTCCATTTCTTAACTTTCAAATTAAGTTCTTGTGTGAATGTAAGAATAAAATGCATATTGTATGTATACAAAGACCTTTTAAACACTTGATTTTCCAGACATTAAAATCAACTTTTATTGATCTTTAACTTAAAGTTAAATATTAAAGAGCTTTTTTATACAAAAACATTTGAATCAAAATGTTATAACTTCTTATTACATTCAAACATTATATCGTTAATCCACCAAAAAAAAACCCAATATCATGTAATGTATTGGGCTTTTTAATTCTTCATCTACTTTATTCTATATAACCAAAATCATTAATATAGGACATATATGCTTCTTCTATTCTAGTTTGTTTTGCAAAATCTGGGATATCTAATAAGTCATACTGCAAAGATTTGTTGCCGACTTTTTCTTTGTTCTTTGTTATTACATTTTCACGTTGCACTTTCAGTTTCTTTAGTAGCTGTTTGTATGTGGCTATTTCTAATTTAGTGAATTTCGAAGTATCATAATATGTTGATAACACGTATCCATATTGATTCGTCTTTTTAAATGTATGTTTTTTTTGTATTGTCTCTAATTGATTAACTGTAGATATTGCATTATTCAGTACTGTACGATAATTTGTAACTGCTAATTTTTCTTTTTGAAGTGCTAAAGGATCTGTGTACATTTTAATAATTGAACCTCCACTAGTATAATGATAATCTCTAAAATCAAAAGCATATTCTTTAATTACATAAATTTTTTTATCTCTTAAAGATTTTATCATTTTTTGACCTGTATAAGGTCTGAAAGCAAGCATAACAAAAATTTCTGTTGGCGAAACTTCTGATAATTTTATTGTTCCACTTTTTGTAACTGTGGTTGAATCTGTAAAGATTTCCATAGAAATCATTGCTTTTTTCGCATTTTCAAGTTTAATTTTGTAGTCCTCATCACTATCGTTTTCATCTTGACTAGCTCCAAATGAATTTCGGTTATCCTTATCATAAACATTCGCAACTAAATATTTAACTATTGTTGAGTCAAAAGTGAATGGATTTTCTTTACACTTTCCACATTCACTGAAATTCCATTCAAGGTGTTTCTTTTCTTCTAATTCTTCTGTTGTTTGCGCTTGTGTTTGTAAAGACAAAGCAAATAACATTGATACAAATAGTAATTTTTCTTTCATTCTTAACATTTTTTACTGATTTATTGAGTTTACATTTTTCACATTCAATTCACATAATTGAGCATTAGTAAGGGAAACACAATGTAAAAATAATTAATAATGCACATATATGTGCAT
>SEBM01000433.1 GCA_004296145.1 Flavobacterium sp. | reverse complement strand
CAAAAATAAAAGATGCGTTGGGAAAAATGTTTTTAAGAATTTTTAAAATCCTGTTGGATTGTCTTTTTGAATTTACATTGGTTTTGAAAATCTCAATCATGACATTACAAATTAATATGTTTTCTAAATCTGGTTATTTATTCTAAACTTCTATTTTGCTCAAAATTTTATGATCGATATAAAAAGTACCAAACGGAATTATACAAGCCAACAACACTTTCCATGTTGTGGTTTTAAATTTCCAGTTCTGCTCTACTCCTACGCTCAATGCATTGAAAATGAAAAGCAAAAATAAAGCACCGTGAATTGGCCCAAGCATTTTGGTTCCCGATGGATTGTCAAAAACATATTTGAGCGGAACAGCAATAAAAATTAAAAGCAATAATGAAACGCCTTCAAGAAGTCCAAGAATTCGTAATCGTCCGATGTTTGTTTTAAAAAAATGTGTCATAATTATCTAAAATAAGGTCTGTTAGCAAGAGGTGAAAAGGGCCACGGAATGGCAATGAAAATGATTAGTAAAGCAATAGAAAACCAAATTAACATGGTTTTGAATTTGGTTTCGTCAACTGTTTTTCTTTTGGCAACCGCAGAACCAATTGTTATAAGAATAATGGCAATCAGCATTAAAACAAAATGAATCAGCCCGAAGAAAACTGTGTTTATATCTTTTGACGCTTCCGCGAAATTATTCCAGAAATACTTAATTATGGGACTTTGAGAATAAAGTAAAATTCCCAACATCAGTTGAATATGGGCAATTGTGGCTGTCCAGTGACGAACCGAATTATCAGTTTTGGAGAAAGGCTTTTTTTTGGTAAAACCGCTGTAAGCCCTTATAAGAGAATAAAATAGACTCAGAAGTACAAGCCATCTTACAATGGAATGTAGAAATAGTAGTGTTGGATACATTGTTATTTGTTTTGAAAATAATAATGCAAATATAAATAAAACATACTAAGTAGTATGTTTTTGAAATTAGTTTTTCTCCAAATTCTTCAAATACGATTTAAGTTCTTGTAAATAAACATTATAGTAATCATTATTATCAGAAAGTTTGCCGAAATTTCGTATTCCCCAGTAGCCAGACAAGACAAAAAGAGCTACTTGTTCCTCGTTTATATCCGATTTTACAATTCCGGAATCTTTGCCTTTTTTTAAAGCTGTCTGCATAGCATGTTTTAATTCAGTTGTAAGTTTAGAAAGTGCTTCGCTAAAATGATGGTTTACAGGCGACATTTCCTGAGTAAGATTTCCGGCCGGGCAGCCGTATTTCTTTGATAGAAAAGGGTTTTCAATTAATAAAAAATGCATCATTTTATAAATATCATTTAGAGGATCTGTAGAACTCAAAAGCGGTTTTACAAAATCGTCGTGCATGAGCGGGTACATGATTTCGTTTATCACGGCAAGTCCCATTTCGTCCTTATTTTTAAAATGATAAAAAAAGGCGCCTTTGGTCACATTTGTTGTAGCAATTATAGTATCAATACTTGTTGCCTGATAACCATGTGTATAGATTAATTCAAATGATTTTTGAAGAATGGAAAGTCGTGTAGAAAGTGCTTTTTTCATAAAAGATACCAATTAGTATTCTTTACAAAGGAATAGAAAATACAGCAACTTTACAAATCCTGATATTCTCAATTAAAAACATAAAAAAAGCAGTGCAAAGTAATTCAACTCGACACTGCTTTTAAAATTTTTATTTAGTAGCCGAAGCTAAAAACTTCACTATTTCTTCTCCAATTTCTTCAACATGGGTTTCTAAAGCAAAATGTCCTGTATCATAAAATTTTACAATCGCATTTGGAATATCTCTTTTGTAACTCTCTGCGCCTTCAGGTAAAAAGAACGGATCATTTTTTCCCCAAACGGCCAAAAACGGAGGCTGATAGCTTCTGAAATATTCCTGAAATTTAGGATAAAGCGCCACGTTTGTGCTATAATTTCCAAATAAGTCAAGCTGAATGTCATTGTTATTTTCACGATCCAGGAAATATTGATCAGAAATATAACCGTCCGGAGAAACCAAAGTTTCATCACTTACGCCATGAATATATTGCCATTTTGTAGCTTCTGCCGACATAAAAGATCGAAGTGCTTCTCTGTTTTCCGGCGTTCTGTCTGCCCAATATTTTCTTACCGGATTCCAGCCTGCTTCGCTCAGACCTTCTTCGTACGCATTTCCGTTTTGAGAAATTATGCCTGTTATTTTTTCAGGATTTGCCAAAGCCAGTCTGTAGCCAACCGGAGCGCCGTAATCAAAAACATAAATGGCATATTTATCCAGATTTAGTTTTTGTGTAAATAAATCAACATAATGCGCGAGATTATCAAATGTATAATCAAATTCTTTGTGGTTGAGATGACTAGATAATCCGAAACCAATAAGATCCGGAGCGACAACGTGATAATTTTCAGAAAGTATCGGAATCAGGTTTCTGAACATATGCGACGAAGATGGAAATCCGTGTAATAACAGAATTGTTGGCGCATTTACATTTCCTGATTCTCTGTAAAAGATAGTTTGAGAATCGATATGGACTGTTTTGTAACTTATTTTATTTGTTTTCATAATGATAGAATTGTTTTGTTATTATCTGAAAACAAATTTACTATATCACTGTTTTGTCTGCAATGACAATAAACATGCAGATACTGCCAAATATTTAAAATAAAGAGTATCTTTATACCCTTATTTAACTGATTTTGAAAAGTAAAGAAAACATAAAAAATATTGTGATTCTGGTTCTTCCGGGATCTACAATCCTGAGTATTGCGGGGCCGTTGGAAATCTTCACAACTGCAATTGAAGAGATTGATGAAATCGGAAACCAAAAAGAGTTCAACTATAAAACGCATGTGATTTCTATTGAAGATAAAGAGCATTTAAATACTTCTTCCCGACTCTCCATTATTACCGAAGGATTTTATAAAAACATTGATTATCCTATTGATACCTTAATCATTGCCGGAATAACAGATCCGCATCATTATGATGTCAGCGATGATCTTTTAGAATGGATTAACGCGCAGGCAAAACAAGCTCGCAGGATTTGTTCGGTTTGTTCAGGTGCTTTTTTACTTGCCAAAACAGGAATCTTAAACGGAAGAAAAGCGACTACACACTGGCAGCTTTGTAGAAAACTGGCAAACGATTATCCTGAAATTAATGTTGAAATTGCTCCTTATTTTGTAAAAGATAAAAATATCTATACTTCGGCGGGATTGAGTTCCGGAATGGATCTGGCATTGGCGCTTGTAGAAGAAGATATGGGAAACTCGTTTACACAAAGAATTGCCAAACAAGTTGTTCTGTTTATGAAACGTCCCGGAAATCAGGTGCAATTCAGCAGTATATTGGCGGAACAGGAAATTAGTCATTTGTCGATTCGTAAAGTCTGTAAATGGATTCTAAACAATCTGAATAAAGAATTGACAATTGAAAAACTAGCAGAAATTGCCGTTATGAGTCCAAGGAATTTTGCGCGTATATTTGTTCGCGAATTAAACATAACGCCTTTAAAATATATTGACCGATTGAGAGTTGAAAATGCCTGTCAGTATTTGGTTGAAACCCAAAATTCATTAGATGAAATTGGCGAACGCTGCGGCGTTAAAAATGCAGAAAATCTGAGAAGATTATTTCTTAAGGTTTTGGATACTACGCCTACGCATTACAGAAAGAATTTTAATTCTGTATTTTAGGTTTAAAATAAAGT
>SEBM01000432.1 GCA_004296145.1 Flavobacterium sp. | reverse complement strand
TTGTAAATCAGTATGTTTTGTTCTCGATTGAAAAATATTTTAATTTTAATTTGTTTATTAGGAAAATATTTCACAAAATTTGCCTCAGAAAAAATAATCAATAACTATTAACAACGAAGACAATGTTTGTATTAAACTTTACCTCTCAAAACATCACATCAGGATTAGATTCTGTTGGTATGTGTCTTCGTGGCTTTTCGCAATCATAGCAAATCAATTTTAGATATATGAACAAGCCCGAAGGAAAATAACTTTCGGGCTTTTTTTTATTCTAGACTCTTCAAAAAATCCCGATTACCAGAACTCAATTTATCTGTTCGCAGATAAAATGCTTTGCCTTACATTTTTTTAATGTCTGGCCAATAATTTAATTTTTTTTTTAATGGACAATTATCTTTTTGACGATTGCTATCAAGGTAGTCGGCTAAAGGAAAAAAGACGAAAAAAAAAGATTGGTTAAAGAGGATTTTGAAAAATATCTCATTCAATTATCAAAACGGAGACATTCGATTTATTTGGCAATCAGAAATTTGCCATTAATCGAATTAAAAGAACCCTATCAAAAAGGCTGGGTCCGTTTTTTTGTTGTTCGAAAAGATGTTTTACGCTCAGACGATGCTTTGTTTTTTGTGAATTTATTAGAGAAGATAAACACATTTCAGTTTTCTAATCAAAAAACATTTACCAATCGCAAAAAAAAGTTTGGCAAAAAAACGGATTATCTGAGAGAGCAATTTGTCAATAACGTTACTGTAAGTGAATGGAATAATGATAAGTTCAAATTTACTGAAAGAGAAAAATCTTTTTTTACACTAGTCGAAAAATGGTCTGAGCGATGCCGCTGTTTTAAGACCTATTACAAATTTAATGAACCGTGGAGATTTGTATTTAAAATTGAGCCGAACATAATTACACACAAAAAAGCTGTAGATACAGTACTTGAAAGTGAATTGAGGCTAATTGAAAATTACATTGAAAATCGGGACTTAAGATATAAGATGTATAAAGGTGGCAATAGAGATAGTGATTATTATACCAGCTTACATAAGCTCAGATATTGTAATCAAATAAAAAGTAAAAATCTGAATGCGATTTATGAAGCGTATTTAGAAGAAAAATATACATAATGGGAAATAAATTATCCGGAAAAGACCTGATTAAACTAGGCTTTCCAAAAAATAATAGTATCAATATTGCTTTAGGGCAAATAAACCGATACAGAAAAAGAGAGAAAAAAGAAAGCATACTAACCGAAGCCAAAGAAGTTTTATTGTTTCCTGACAAATTTACCGGACACGGAACCTGGGGAAAAGTGGCCGAAGGATTAGTGAATCCTGTACAAGTAAGAATGCATCAGCTGAATAATACTCGTGCGCCGTTTTCAATTTTTGGAGAAAATGAAATTGATGAACAGGCAAAATACCAATTGTACGATGCCTTAAAATTACCAATTTCAGTCGCAGGAGCTTTAATGCCAGATGCACATTCGGGTTACGGATTGCCAATTGGCGGTGTGCTTGCAACAGACAACGCCGTGATTCCGTATGGAGTTGGTGTTGATATTGGCTGTAGAATGAGTTTGTCAATTTTTGATATTCCGGCTTCTTTCTTCAAAGGAAAAGAACATCAGTTAGAAGCAATTTTAAAAGATCATACCAAATTCGGAATGTATGAAACACACGCCATAAAAGCTGATCATGAATTGTTTAGCCGAAGTGAATTTCAGGATATTCCGCTTTTGAAGAATCTTTTGGGAAAAGCCTATAAACAACTGGGAACTTCTGGCGGAGGAAATCACTTTGTGGAATTCGGAATTGCGAAAATCACTAATCCGCTTAACGAATGGAAAATTGGTGTCGGCGAATATTTTGCGGTGCTTTCGCACAGTGGTTCAAGAGGTTTGGGCGCCAGTATTGCCAAACATTATACATATCTGGCAACAAAGCAATGTCCGTTACCAAAGAATGTGCAGCATCTGGCTTGGTTGGATTTGAACACTCACGATGGTCAGGAATATTGGCTGGCTATGAATCTGGCCGGCGATTATGCAAAAGCCTGTCATGATGATATTCACCGCCGAATTGCAAAAGCGATTGGTAAACGTGTTGTCGTGACAATCGAAAACCATCACAATTTTGCATGGAAAGAAATCGTAAATGGCAAAGAAGCAATTGTACATCGTAAAGGTGCAACTCCTGCAAATGTTGGTGAACTGGGAATTATTCCCGGCTCCATGACAGCTCCCGGATTTATTGTTCAGGGAAAAGGAAATGCAGAGAGTTTAAATTCTGCTTCTCACGGCGCAGGAAGATTGTTTTCGCGTAGAAAATGCAAAGAAACTTTTACGCAAAGCGAAATCAAAAAAGTGCTTAAAGCAAATGATGTAAGCCTTATTGGAGGAAATATTGACGAAGCTCCAATGGCCTACAAAGACATTAACAAAGTAATGGCAAACCAAAACGAACTGGTTGATGTACTGGGTACATTCACTCCAAAAATCGTTAGAATGGACCGCTAGAAAAAATAGAAATTATGGAAAAAATAATTCAAATAACATCAGGGCGTGGCCCGGCTGAATGCAGCTGGGTTGTGGCTCAGGTTTTAAAAACCTTTATAGAAGAAGCAAAGGAAAAGAATATAAAAACAACAATGCTTCAAAGGGAAATTGGAATTGAAAACGGAACGGTTGAAACAGCTACTATTTTAGTTGAAAGCGATAATCTTACGGATTTTATAAATTCCTGGGTTGGAACAATTCAATGGATCGGTCAGAGTCAGTTTAGAAAATTTCACAAAAGAAAAAACTGGTTTATCGGAATTTTTGAAATCGAAAAATCAAGCGCAACTGAGATTTCTGACAATGATATTCAATATCAGGCGATGAGAAGTTCGGGTGCCGGAGGCCAACACGTAAATAAAGTAAGTTCTGCAGTAAGAGCAACGCATATTCCAACCGGAATTAGTGTAGTTTCTATGGATTCGCGATCACAACATCAGAACAAAAAACTGGCAACCGAAAGATTATTGCAAAAGTTTAAAGAAGAAACCGTTAAACAGTTTAAAGCCGAATTTCAGGCACAATGGATGAATCAATTGCAGATTCAGCGCGGAAATCCGGTTCGTGTTTTTCAGGGTTCGGACTTTAAAAAACAAAAACAGGAAAAAAATTATAAACAGGAAAGGCAAAGATTAAAAAGAGAAGATTATTTCGATCGGGAATAATATTTCATTTTTGAATTTTCTAAATTAAAATGATTTATGAAAACAGTTGATAAATATATTTTTGAAGCATTAGACAATTATCCTTGTTGGTTGGCAGAAACCATTGAATCTTTGGATTATGCATTGTCTTATGATAATAAAAACACCATGGCATTATGCTTATACGGACGTGTTCAGGCTGAACAATTATTTAAATATGAAGAAGCCAAAGAATATTTTCAGCAGGCAATTTCTATTAATATAAATGCACTCGAAGTATATTCGCATTATATCTATACACTGGTTTTGAATGAGGATTATGAAGAGGCGACAAAACTTGTAGAATTTGCTTTGACTATTAAAGGAATTAATAAAGTTGAAATCCTGCTTAAAAAAGTGATGCTTTTAGAAAGTCAGGAATATTTTAAAGAGGCATTAAAAACATTAAAATTGGTCAAGCTTAAAACGTTAAGTAATGAATATGATTATCTTATAGAACAAGCTGAAAAACGATTGAATAAAAAAGTGAAT